>JAGREF010000150.1 GCA_020446665.1 Sphingomonadaceae bacterium | reverse complement strand
GGTACAACCGCGCCGGGGTGGAACGCGTGATGGGTTTCTGCAGCGACGAGGAATATACCGAATTCCTGCGTCAGGCGCCGGAGTTTGAGCGCAATCTGGTGCGCAGCGGCATCCATCTGATCAAATTCTGGTTCTCTGTCAGCCAGGAGGAACAGCGCCGCCGCTTTGCAGAGCGCAAGGTTCACCCGCTCAAGCAATGGAAGCTCTCGCCGGTCGATCTCGCCAGCCTCGACAAATGGGATGATTACACCAAGGCCAAGGAAGCGATGTTCTTCGCCACCGATACGGCGGATTGCCCCTGGACGGTGGTGAAATCGAACGACAAGAAGCGCGCCCGGCTCAACGCCATGCGCTACGTCCTCCATTCGCTGCCCTATACCGGCAAGGATCTGGACCGCGTGGGCAGAGTGGATGATCTGCTGGTCGGCCGCGCCAATGTGATCCACGAACGCGGCGAATACACATTCGGCAAGGAGTGATTGCCATCGAGCGGTGATTTTGGGCTAAGGATGCTCCGAAACAGGAGGATGCCTTGCCCGAAACCACCGCCAATGGCCTGATGATCCATTATGATACCCATGGTGACCCTGCCGATCCGGCCATGTTGCTGGTGATGGGGCTGGGCGCGCAGATGACGCTATGGCCGGTCGAGCTGGTGGAGGCACTGGTGGCGCGTGGGTTCCATGTCATTCGCTATGACAATCGGGATGTCGGCCTGTCGCAGAAATTCCATGGCCTGCGTCCGCCGGGCGTGGTCCGGGCCATGCTGATGAAGCGCTTGGGCCTGACGCCGCGCGTGCCCTATTCGCTGGCGGATATGGCTAGCGACGGGATCGGCCTGCTCGATGCACTGGAGATTGAGCGGGCGCATGTCGTGGGCGCCAGCATGGGCGGCATGATCGTGCAGCATATGGGCTTCTCCCATCCTGAAAGGGTAGCGTCGCTGACTTCGATCATGTCCACCACCGGCCACGCCAAACTGCCACCGGCGGAAAAGGAAGCGATGCGGGTGCTGCTGAAGCGGCCCGATACAGATGATGAAAATGTGGTGGTGGCGCATGGTATGCGCATTGCCCGCACGATTGGCAGCCCAGCCTATCCCTATGATGAGGAGCAGCTGAAGATGCGCGTTACCCGCGATTTCCACCGCAGCTATTATCCCGAAGGTGTGGGGCGACAAATGGCGGCGATTATTGCCGATGGGTGCCGCCGGGATCGTCTGGCCGCTGTCTCAGCGCCGACACTGGTGGTGCATGGGGAGGATGATCCGCTGGTAAAGGTCGCCTGCGGGCACGATACCGCCGCGCATATTCCCGGTGCGAATCTGAAATTGTTCCCCGGCATGGGGCATAATCTCCCGCTCGACCTGGTCGAACCCATGGCAGATGTGATTGCGGGCCATGCCAGGCAGGCTGTGGCGGGGTAAGTCGCTCTGCGCGCGCGCAATTTTACGCAACAAAATCGCCGTGCGAATTTGCGAATGATTCACAGCTGGATTCGATTGATTCAATCACCAAATTTTTCTTCACAGATTCGATTTGGGGGTTGCGCC
>JAGREF010000009.1 GCA_020446665.1 Sphingomonadaceae bacterium | reverse complement strand
CGGCTGCTGCAGCTGCAGGATCTGGGAGTGCATATCGCGCTTGACGATTTCGGCACCGGCTACTCGTCGCTGGGGTATCTGGGCCAGCTGCCGGTGGACAAGATCAAGATCGACCAGAGCTTTGTGCGCGGGGCGACCGAACCGGGTAGCCGCAATGGCGCGATTATCGCCTCCCTTACCAGCCTGGCCCATGCGCTGGGCATGGATACGACGGCGGAAGGCGTGGAAACGCTGGACGAACTGGACCTTGTGCGGATGCATGGGTGCAGTCATGTTCAGGGCTATATCTATGAAAAGCCGCTCTCCGCTGCGGATGCTACCAAGCGGCTGGAGACCGGGCTGACAGCAGTGGCACGCGGCCCGCGTTCGGCACGTGCTTCCCGCCAGACGATGCTGCGCAAGGTCGTGCTGGAACATGGCGGCCAGTATTACAACGGCACCATCCGCAATATCTCCGTCACCGGTGCGCTGGTCGAAGGGCTGTGGAACGTGCCGGTTGGAACCATCTTCACCATTGCACTGTCCGATAGCCACATCGTCACCGCCACCAGCCGCTGGTGCCAGGACGATCGTATGGGGGTTGAATTTGCCAAACCGCTGGAACGCGACGCCAGCGGTACGATCATCGCTGTCGCTGGCGGCACAAATGGACCGGAAAAACGGTCTTTGAGGGTCGGAAATGAATAATAATGATGCGGCCTTTGAGGCAGCTTAACCATTCTTTCGTATGCAAACGATAGATGTGTTTCGGGCCGGAACAGGCCGGATGAAAAAGGAAGTCGGGTAAAGTAGCATGTCGTTCGGTGGTCTGTTTTCCAAACGTGGAGAAGGTGCCTCACCTGCTGCGGCTTCTGCCGACGGCATGGTTGTTGCTCCTGTCAATCGCGCGGATGCAAAACATCGGCTGCAATTGCTCGATCAATTTGAGGAAGCATGCCTTGGCTGGTTCTGGGCGACCAATGCTGAAGGCCGCCTGATCTACATTTCCGAAAGCGCTGCTCGAAAGCTGGGGGCAGAAGGCGGCCAGCTGATCGGTCGCGCGCTCTCATCCCTGTTCATTCTCGACCAGGATGACAGCGAGGAAAAGGCAGAACGACCGCTGGCATTCCTGCTGAGTGCCCGCAACTCCATCATGGACCTGCCGGTGCGTATCGCGATTGATGGCAGCGAAGTCTGGTGGTCGATCTCTGGCAAGCCGCAGCTTGATGAGGACGGGAATTTCCAGGGCTATCGCGGCAGCGCGAAAGATATCACCGCCGTGCGTGAATCGCAGCGTGATGCATCGCGTCTGGCGCAATATGATTCGCTGACAGGCCTTGCCAATCGTCACCGCATGACCAAGCGGCTGACCGCAACCCTGACCGCTTACAAGGCGGCCAAGCGCAGCTGCGCCTTGATGATGCTTGATCTTGACCGTTTCAAACAGGTCAATGACACGCTGGGCCATCCGGCGGGCGACGAACTGCTGAAGCAGGTGGCTCAGCGTTTGCAGCGGATCATCGGCAAAACAGGTGAAATCGGCCGTCTTGGCGGTGACGAATTCCAGGTTATTCTGCCCGACATGGATGACCGCGGCGATCTGGGGGATCTGGCCGAGCGTGTGATCCAGATGGTTTCGCAGCCCTATTCGATTGATGGTAGCCGCGCGATTATCGGCACATCCGTGGGGATCGCGATTGCCCCCTATGATGGCCTCGACACGGAAGAGCTGGTGGGCGCGGCCGATCTGGCACTTTATGCCGCCAAGGGTGGCGGACGCGGCCAGTTCCGTTTCTATTCCGGTGAGCTCAAGGATGGTGCGCGCCTGCGCCGTCAGATCGAGGAAGATTTGCGCGATGCGCTGGAAGCAAACCAGCTGCAGATGCATTATCAGCCGGTCATCAAGACAGGCACGAACGCAGTTACGGCGCTGGAGGCGCTGATGCGTTGGGAACATCCCGAACGCGGCTGGATCAGCCCTGCGGATTTCATTCCGGTCGCCGAAGAGACGAACCTGATTACCGAGATCGGCCAGTTCGCCTTGCGCCAGGCCTGTATGGATGCCGCACAATGGCCTGGGGATCTGCGGGTGGCGGTCAATGTCTCGGCCGTTCAGTTCATGTCCGAAAGCCTGCCCCATGTGGTGCGGCAAGCGCTCGCCGATAGTGGGCTGGATCCGCGCAGGCTGGAGCTGGAAATCACGGAATCGGTGTTCATCGGAGATGAAGTCTCCGCGCTGGACATGTTCAGTCAGCTCAAGAAGCTGGGCGTGCGGCTGGCGCTGGATGATTTCGGCACTGGCTATTCCTCGCTTGGCTATCTGCGCAATGCGCCGTTTGACAAGATCAAGATTGACCAGAGCTTCGTTCGCGGCCTGACCGAGCAGGATAATAATAACTCCGCCATTATCACCGCCATTACCAGCCTTGCCAAAGCGCTGAAAATGGAAGTGGTGGCAGAAGGGGTTGAAGCTCTGGATGAGCTGGAAATGCTGCACGAACTGGGTGTGTGCCACATTCAGGGCTTCGTCTTTTCCAAGGCTGTGCGTCAGTCTGAACTGGTCGAACGCTTTGCTGAACAGCAATTCGTGTGGGAACCGGAAGGACCGGCAAAGCATCGTGCGGAGCGCAAGACCGTGTTCCGCCGGATCGGCGTGATCCATGAAGATCACCGATATGATGCAGTGATGCGTAACCTTTCACGCACTGGCGCCCGGATTGAGGGCCTGCTGCACGTGCCGCTGGGCACGCAATTGGTGCTGGATATGGGTGAAGGCCAGTTGGTGGTTGCAACCGTGCGCCGTTCTCATGAACATGCGCAGGGCCTGGAGTTTGAGACACAGCTGGTCAGCGATGGGGCTGGGGGGCTGTGCACACGCCACCGCATTTCGCCCTATGCTCTGGCGGCGGCAGGTATGCCGCTGGCGGCGCTGCCAGTGGGCGATTATCCTCTCGTTGGCGGCCATGTCGGCGCAGCGCCGAAGACCAAACCAGCCTTTATGCAGGTGGACCTTTCCAAGATGCGCTGATGCGCCATCGTTCCGGGGTTCTTCAAGGGCTGCTGACATTCCAATCCAGTGCCGCTAAGGGGCGGGGCAAGCGCGTTTCTGCGCCTCTCCCTTCTTGGTGCCTGATTCAATGAACCAGCTGAAAAACATACGCAATTTTTCCATTATCGCGCATATCGACCATGGCAAGTCCACGCTTGCCGACCGTTTGATCCAGTTTTGCGGTGGGCTGACTGATCGCGAAATGAGCGAGCAGGTGCTCGACAACATGGATATTGAGCGTGAACGCGGGATCACGATCAAGGCCCAGACCGTCCGCCTCAACTACACCGCCAAGGATGGCGAGACCTATGAGCTCAACCTCATGGACACGCCCGGCCATGTCGATTTCGCCTATGAAGTCAGCCGCAGCCTCGCCGCCT
>JAGREF010000149.1 GCA_020446665.1 Sphingomonadaceae bacterium | reverse complement strand
TCCATGAAGCGCTTGATCGTGCCGCCCTTGCCCGCGGCATCGCGCCCTTCGAACAGGATCACCAGCCGCTGGTTATTTTCGCGCACCCATTGCTGCAGCTTGAGCAGCTCGGTCTGAAGCACGAATTTCTCCGCTTCGTAATCCTTGCGCAGCATCTTGTATTTGTAGGGATAGCCGCCTTCGCGCCAGTTATCGGCCAGCTCATCACTGCCCACGCGCGGCTTGCCAGGCGGCTTGGGCAGGCCGAGATGCTGGCGCAGCCGCGCTTCATCATCGGGGGAGGAACCAGAGAGGATCGCGTCGATCCCGGCGCTGTCGCCGCGCTTCGCAATATCATCAACCGCCGCTTCTTCCGCTTCAACGGCGGCCTCCGCCCGTTCGTCAGCAAGGCCTTGCTCCAGCGGCGTTTCCTTTTTCGGCGCAGTCTTCCTGCTGCCATTTGTACGAGCCATGCGCTCCCCCTCTATCCAATAATGCGATCCGTCGCCGGGGCGGACAAGCCACCCCCACGCGCCGGATTGCTACAAGCCAATCCTTACGGAAAGCTCTCGCAGGCCCCATGATTTTCACTGGAAAAGCAGGATGTTCCGCGAGTCTTTCCTTGACACGAGGTTCGGACTGGAGGGGATCAGAGTCAAACGGATAGGGCGCATGATGAGTTGCATGAAATGCAACTAAGAGGGCACATTGAACGCATTACCTGATGGTTCCGACCGATATGGGTCAAACACAAGCTGGCCTCAAACAATCGGAGACACGAGATGAGAGCACTGACCATAATTGCCCTGTTGGGCGCTGCCGCTTCCAGCGTCGTTGCAACGCCTGCTCAGGCCCGTTGCTTCGCCTGCGACAAATATACCGGCAAGAGCTTCACCAGCCCGCGCAACCTCAACAAGCAATACGAGGTTTGCCGGTACAGAGTATTTATCAAGACAGACTGCTGGCTGGTGGATAAACCGCCCGTCACCAATCCGGGTCCCAACGGGTTTGATCGGGCGAACCAAGGCAAGGCTATAAAAAGCCCGGCAGGGAGGGTGAGCCCATTATCGCGCAACCCGCGATAGGCGGCATCTGGACCGCGCGGAGATAAGCCGCGCGGGCTTACTCCCCTAAGGCACCAGCACCGTATCCCGCACCACTTCATCCGTTTCAGGATAGTCCAGCGTATAGTGCAACCCGCGGCTTTCGTGGCGGGCCAGGGCGCTTTTCACGATCAGTTCGGCGCATTGGTGGAGATTGCGCAGTTCGATCAGGTCGGTGGTGACGCGGAAGGAGCCGTAATAATCCTCGATCTCGCGCCCCAGCATCTCGATCCGGTGCGCGGCGCGTTCCAGCCGCTTGGTGGTGCGGACAATGCCGACATAGTTCCACATGAAGCGGCGGATCTCGGTCCAGTTCTGCTTGATGACCACTTCCTCGTCGGAATCGGTCACCCGGCTGGCGTCCCACTGTTTGACTGGCGGCGGGTCGCTCAGCGTGTCCCAGCTGGCGAGGATGTCTTTCGCTGCCGCTTCGCCGAACACGAAACATTCGAGCAGCGAGTTTGACGCAAGGCGGTTGGCCCCGTGCAGCCCGCTTTCGGTCACTTCGCCCGCGGCCCACAGGCCGGGCAGATCAGTGCGCGCAGCGAGATCGACCAGCACCCCGCCGCAGGTGTAATGCTGGGCAGGTACGACCGGGATCGGCTCTTTCGTCATGTCGATGCCCAGACCCATCAGCTTGTCATAGATGGTCGGGAAGTGGCCTTTCACGAATTCCGGCGTTTCGTGGCTGATGTCGAGATGGACATAGTCCAAGCCATAGCGCTTGATCTGATCGTCATTCGCCCGCGCCACGATGTCGCGCGGGGCCAGTTCCATCCGCTCGGGATCATATTGCTCCATATAGCGCTGGCCGGTGACCGGATTGCGCAGATGCCCGCCTTCGCCGCGCACCGCCTCGGTGATGAGGAAATTCTTGACCTCCAGATTATAGAGACAGGTGGGGTGGAACTGCATCATCTCCATATTGGAAACGCGCGCCCCGGCCCGCCAGGCCATGGCAATGCCATCACCCGTGGCCCCACGCGGCGCGGTGGAGAATTGATAGACGCGCCCCGCCCCGCCGCTCGCCAGCACAGTGGCCCGCGCGACATGGGCCTCGACCTCGCCACTCTCTTCATTCAGCGCATAGGCGCCCCAGACCCGGCCCGACCCTGAATAGCGCGCTTCGTGCTGCCCGGTGATCAGATCGACACAGGCCCGGCCCGGCAACAGAGTGATGTTGGGATTTTCCTCTGCCGCCTTGAGCAGCGCCGCCTGCACCGCCCAGCCCGTGGCATCATTGACATGCACGATCCGGCGATGGCTGTGCCCGCCTTCGCGGGTGAGGTGGAGGTCCTCGCCATCAGTATTGAAGGGCACACCCAGCTCCACCAGCCGGTCGATAGCTGCCGGTGCATTTTCGATGACGAATTCGACACTTTCGATGTCGTTCAGCCTGGCACCCGCTACCATTGTATCGCGCACATGATTTTCGAATGTGTCGCCCGCATCCAGCACCGCCGCGATGCCGCCCTGTGCCCATGCGGTGGAACCACTCGCCAGCCCGCCCTTGGCCAGCACCAGCACACGCTTGTGCTCCGCCAGCGCAAGAGCCGCCGTAAGCCCGGCCGCGCCGGAGCCGATAATCAGGACGTCATGTTGGATCGCGGTCATGCGCGTGTCATGCCGGGAAGTCGCTCGCAGGGCAACAAAGCTCTGCTTTAGCCAGCCCCGGTAAGCTGGACGAAAACATCCTCCAGATCGGCTTCGCGCGTGGTCACATCCTCGATCACAAAGCCCTGATCCTGCAGGATGCCCAACACTTGCCCGGCGGTGTTCTTGTCCTTGTCATAAGTGATTTCGATGGTCTGCTCGCCGGTCAACTCGCAGCGGGTGAAGGATTCGTGGGCGGGTGCCTTGGAAATCTCACCAGTGACAGTCACCGCCACCACCTTCTCGCGCGCCATGCCGACAAGGTCTTTGGTCGGCTTGTTCGCGATCAGCTCGCCATGATTGATGATCGCGATGCGGTCGCACAATTCCTCGGCCTCTTCGAGATAATGCGTGGTCAGCACCACTGTCACGCCTTCGCGGTTGAGTTCTGTCACCAGTTCCCACAATTGGCGGCGCAGTTCGACATCGACCCCGGCGGTCGGTTCGTCCAGCACCAGAATGGGCGGGGAATGGACCATTGCCTTGGCCACCAGCAGGCGGCGCTTCATCCCGCCTGAAAGCGTGCGGGCATAGGCATTGCGCTTGTCCGCCAGCCGCACGGCAGCGAGCAATTCCTCGCTCCGCCGCAAGGCCGCGGGAATGCCATAGAAACCAGCCTGATTTTCCAGCACTTCATAGGGCGTGAAGAAGGGATCGAAGACGATTTCCTGCGGCACGATCCCGATCGACCGCTTCGCATTGCGCGGATGGGCATCAATGTCGAAGCCCCATATCTCTGCACTGCCACTGGTCTTGGTCACCAGCCCGGCAAGGATATTGATCAAGGTCGATTTGCCCGCACCATTCGGGCCGAGCAAACCAAAGATGCCACCTTCCGGCACATCGAAGCAGACACCTTTCAGCGCCAGCTTGCCTTCATCGGCACCACCACCTTTGGGCGGGGCGTAACGCTTGACGACATCTTTGATGGCAATGGCAGGAGGCGTGGTCATATATCTGCACCTAGTGCCACGATGCCGCGCTGGCAATGGGCCGGAATTGCCGGAAACGAGCGGTCAAACCTTGCCGCGCCGTTTACCAGGTTGCGCACAGACGGCGTTTACAGATCAGCCTTAGATAGTGGCACCATGAAAGGGGCCAATCTCGTTTCCGGCAGTGTCCGGAACATGCTGCGCGTTTGCGCGGTGTTGCTCGCATGCCTGGCATGCGTGCCCCTGATGCCCGCGCCCGCACAGGCCCAGTCAGTCGCCACCCCGGTGCAGATCGTGGTGCTGAAACCCCTGAGCATCCTCAAGACCGAAGACATGGATTTTGGCGATATTCTGGAAACCGGTGCCGGGGCTGTGGTCATGACACCTTCGATCACTCCCACCTGCGTTGAAGACAACACCAATCTGATCCATTCGGGCAATTGCCAGCCCGCGGAATTTGTCGGCGTCGGCAGCCCGAACCAGATCATGCGGATCAAGAAGCCTGCTGGCGGGCAGATCCTGCTGACCGGCCCGGGCACGGACATGCTGATCGCCAATATCGTGATTGACGGCAGCCCTTCGCTGCAATTGGTTGTCAACGGGAATGGCAATGGCAACGCCGGCGGCAACGGCAACGGCTTCGTGCGCTATCGAATTGTGTCCACTGATGGCTATTGGGAATTCCGCGTCGGCGGCACACTGAATGTGCCATCAGGCCAGACACCGGGTGTCTATACCGGAACCTTCCAGATCGACGTCAGCTACAACTGATCCGGTCGAACTATTCCCGGAATAGATTTGGCCCAGCTAAACCCTAATTCCGGTTAACCAGAAATACGCCTGAAACTGTTTACGGCGCTGCGTTAGCCATGCCTCCATGCAAGGGGCCAAGACTAATCTGACCAGCTGGAACTGGCACCGGATGCGCATTGCCGTGGCAATGAGCGCATGCCTGTTCGTCAGTACATTGCTGTCAGTACCTGCCATGGCGCAATCCGCCGCGGCCCCGGCACAGCTGGTGGTGCTCGAACCACTGAGCCTGGTGAAGGTTAAAGACCTCGATTTCGGCCAGATTATCGTCAACGGTGCGGGTACGGTCGTGCTCAACCCGACTGGCAGTGGCACCTGCACCGCCAGCGGCAATCTTGTCCGCAGCGGCACCTGCAAACCCGCAGAATTTGCTGGCCTTGGCTCCACCGGACGGTTTGTGCGTGTCAGGCGACCTGCATCGAACAGCATCACGCTGACAGGGCCGGGCACAAACATGACGGTCACGAACCTGCAACTTGATGCATCGCCCGATCTGCAGCTCTGGTTTCAGTTAGGTCGGGGATATTATTACCGCATTGTCTCTCCGGACGGGTCTTTTGACTTTCGTGTTGGCGGAACCCTCAATGTAGCAGCAGGTCAGGCCCCCGGAGTCTACACCGGCACGTTTGACGTTGATATCAATTACTACTGATCTCCCGTTGCGAATCCGCCCTTCCCGCATTATCGGCATGGGGATGAGCATTGCACCGCCAGAAGTAACCCTTGTCGAAACCACACGCGTCAGCTGCGATGGCGCGGGTTCTATTCGTGGCGGCGAAGCCTATCGCCCCGCCGCGCTTGGCCACCCGCGTGTCTATCTGGAAATTGACGAGCATGGCTATGTCGATTGCGGCTATTGTGATCGGCGCTTCGTGCTGAAGGGTGGCCCGGC
>JAGREF010000148.1 GCA_020446665.1 Sphingomonadaceae bacterium | reverse complement strand
CAGCACCACGCCCTTGCCGATGAAGCTGCCCTGCCGGGCCACGGCACCGGGCACGACGCGGAAGCCAGCCTCGCGGAAGCGGTTTTCGCCCCATCCGGCGAATTTGCTGGGCACTTTGTCAAAGGCGGGGGCACCGGCAGAACCGCCATCGGCCACGACATTGTCGTTCAGGCGGAAAGACAGCAGCACGGCCTTTTTCAGCCACTGATTGACGACCCATGCATCGCCCTGCTTTTCCGCCACGCGTGCTTGCCCGCTGTCGAGCATCGCCAGCGCCGCATCCACCACTTCGCGCACATCGGCGCTGGCAGGCGTCACATCGGCGCGGTTTTCCCAAGCGGCTTCGATGGCGGCTTCAAGCTGGGCGGTCATGGCTGGTCTTCTCCGGTTCTGGCTGTGCGATGGCTGCACTCGCCGCGCTGCTAGCCGCGCGAGGCCGAGCGGGCAAGCCATTCACGCTGTGGCGGCTGGTTTCGCTGCTTACGGACAGCCTTCGGTGGCGTTTTGGTGAGAGGTTTGGGACTGGAATGGGGTGGTTAGCTGCCCAACCTAACCACACCCCGTCACCCCGGCCCTTCGACAGGCTCAGGATGACCCGGGGTCCCGCTTCCCTTGAAGTACTACCATGGATCGAAAACGCAAGGGTGGCTGGGTGTACATCATGGCCGACCGCTATCGCGGGACAATCTATGTCGGCGTGACGTCCGATCTTGCCGCTCGCATCTTCCAGCACCGTCAGGGCAGCGGTTCGGATTTCTGTGCGCGATACGGCTTACATCGTCTTGTCTGGGCGGAGCAAGGCGACTCCATCGAAGACTGCATCGCGCATGAAAAGCGGATCAAACGCTGGCGCCGCGAATGGAAGATTGACTTGATTGAGCGAGCTAATCCCGACTGGTCTGATCTCTATGATTTGCTCAATTGAGCAAGCCTTTCGCCGGAAGAAAAGCGGGACCCCGGGTCAAGCCCGGGGTGACGGGTTGGGGGAAGAAATGACAAATGTCCGCAACTGGGGTCGTTTCCGGAAAGTCCGCTTTTCGCTAGAAATAGCCAGAAAGCAGCCCTTCCTGACCTTCGCCTAAGCCGCGCCTGCTTTCTTTGCAAAACTCCACCCGGCCTCAGCCAGTGGCACAATCTGCCGGCTCATTTTCAGCGCATGTTCGTTCGATGCATTGCCGTCCAGCGCGCGTTTTTTCACGCCTTGCAGGATCGCGGCGAGGCGGAACAGGCAGAAGGCGAAGTACCAATCCATCGGCGGCACGTCGAAGCCGGTTTGTTCGACATAGCGGGCCACGGCTTGCTCGATGGTTGGAATGCCCATCTCCGCATGCGGCATGCCGCCAATCGAGGCACGCCCTTCGGGCGGCATCAGCCAGTTGATCATCAGATTGGCGAAGTCGGCAATCGGATCGCCCAGCGTGGACAGTTCCCAGTCGAGCACTGCAATCACGCGCGGCTCAGTCGGGTGGAAGATCATGTTGTCGAGCCGGTAGTCGCCATGGACGATGGAACTGGCCTGCTGCGGCGGGACCGTCTCCGCGAGATAGGCGATCAGCTGGTCCATCTCTGCAATCTCTTCGGTTTCGGAGAGCTTGTATTGTTTGGACCAGCGATGGATCTGGCGCGCGCAATAATCCACCGGCTTGCCATAATCACCTATGCCCACCGCTTCGGGATCGAAACTGTGCAATTGCGCCATGGTGTCGATCATGGCGTTATACAGGCCATGGCGCTGTTCGGGCGTGGCATCGGGCATTGCGCCGTTCCACAAATTGCGCCCTTCAACCATCCCCATGACAAAGAATTTGGAGCCGATCACATCGCGATCTTCACACAGGCCATAGGCATGCGGGACGGGGAAACCTTGCGGGCCGAGCGCTGCCATCACGCGATATTCGCGGTCCACCGCATGGGCAGAGGGCAGCAGATCGCCAAAGGGCTGGCGGCGCAGCACATAGGCGGCACCCGGCGTGTCGATGCGATAGGTGGGGTTGGACTGGCCGCCCTTGAATTTCGACAGGGTCATCGGGCCGGCAAAGCCCTCCACATGGGCTTCCATCCACGCGCTCAGCGCGGTTTCGTCCAGCCGGTCCTTCTCGGCCACGGCGGTGGTGCCGGACATTTCCTTTTCGTAATCCATGCCGTCCCTTTCGCGCAGCAGGGCTGCGCTGACTAGCTATCGAAAACGATAACTGACCGGGCGCTGTGCCCGCCCCGCATCGTGTCGAACCCTTCATTGATCTGGTCGAGCGAAATCCGCTCGGCAATGATCGTGTCGAGATCCAGCTGCCCGCTGAGATAGAAGGCCACCAGACGCGGCAAATCGACCGGGAAGCGGTTCATCCCCATGATTGCGCCTTGCAGCTTCTTGGAACTCAGCAGGTCCAGCGCGCCCAGGCCAACCTTGGAATCGAGCGGCATCATGCCCAGGATGGTCGCAGTGCCGCCCCGGCGCAGCAGCGATACTGCTGTTTCCGCGCTGGCTTCTCGCCCGACTGCTTCGATGGCGTGATCCACGCCGCCTTTGGTCAGTTCCATCACTGCGCCGCGCGAATCCGGGTCTGTCGGGTCGAACACATGGGTTGCACCCAGCTTGACCGCCAGATCGCGCTTTTCCGCGATGGGATCGAGCGCGATGATCCGGCCCGCCCCGGCAATCTTTGCGGCATTGATGGTGGCAAGGCCCACGCCGCCGCAGCCGATCACCGCCACATCTTCACCCGGCGTGACATTGCAGGCGTTGAACACGGCCCCGGCCCCGGTGGTGACTGCACAACCGATCACTGCTGCCCGGTCCAGCGGCATTTCCGGATCAATCGCGACACAGGCATGTCCATGCACCAGCATCTGTTCGGCAAAGCCCGACAGGTTGAGCAATTGCGCCACCGGCGTGCCGTCGCTGCTGAGTGCAAGGCGTGGTGCTTCAGCGGGGCCGCGTTTGACATCGCCGCTCTGGCATAAGGCCATGCGCCCGGTGACGCAATATTCGCAATGGCCGCAAAAGGCGGACAGACAGGTCACGACATGGTCGCCCACCTTCACGGTTCGCACTTCGCTGCCCACGGCCTCCACGATCCCGGCTGCTTCATGGCCGGGAATGGTGGGCATGGCGTGGGGATAGGCGCCATCGATAAAGTGCAAATCCGAATGGCACAGCCCGCAGGCTTTTGTCTGGATCAGCACTTCATGCGGGCCGGGCTTGTCCACGGTGACATCGTCGATCACCATGGGTTGCCCGGCCTGATGGAGGATCGCTGCCTTCACCGGGTCACTCCCAGATCGCCGGAACTGAAGCTGCTATCTGTTTCGCCCGGTTGCGGGGCGTGGCGGGCAAATTCCATCCGCGCGATGGAGCGGTTGTGGACTTCGTCCGGCCCGTCAGCCAGCCGCAGCGTGCGAATGCCGGCATAGGAATAGGCGAGGCCGAAATCTTCCGACACGCCGCCGCCGCCATGGGCCTGGATCGCATCGTCGATGATCTGCAAGGCCATTTGCGGGGCCTGGACCTTGATCATCGCGATTTCGCCCTTGGCCGCCTTGTTGCCCACCTTGTCCATCATATCTGCTGCCTTGAGGCAGAGCAGACGGGTCATTTCGATGTCGATGCGGGCCCGGGCGACGCGCTCGTCCCAGATGGAGTTCTTGAAGATCGGCTTGCCGAAGGCGGTGCGGCTCTGCAGCCGTTTGCACATTTTCTCCAGCGCTTCCTCTGCCGCACCGATGGTGCGCATGCAGTGATGG
>JAGREF010000147.1 GCA_020446665.1 Sphingomonadaceae bacterium | reverse complement strand
ACTGATCATCGCGGATCACTCCGCGAGGACGAGCAACAAGGAGGGCCGCGAAGGCTTTGATGCGCTGGCGCAGGAAAGCGGGCTGGATGTGGTGACCTTCCGCGACTGGAAGAAGATCGAAGAGGCCGAAGAACAGGCCGCTCGCGACGGTGCCCCGCGCGAGAAATTCGTCGATGTAGAGGCCATGATCCGGGCGGGTCGGTGACTGCCCTTCGCGCCTTTTTGGCGGCGCTGGCCGCCATGCTGGCGACTTTCACAATACCTGCCGCTGGCCTGGCGCAGGAACACCTCGAACCGATTGCTGAACCGGACAAGGGCCTTGGCGGATATAGCGCCCTGCTCCGCACCGCCTTTGACGATGCCTATGCGGACAGCGCCATCCTGAACGGCACGATCATCCCCAGTTTCACAGTCGAAAAATCTGTTGCGCTCCACGAACGGAGAGGCCGTTACCGGATTGAAGTGCTGGCACCGCAAGAGCATCTGTGGCGTTACATCCTTGCCGGGATGTATGGCAATGGTTCGGTCAGGCGCGTTGATATTCCGCCGGACGAAGCCGAAAAGGCCCGGCAACAGGAAATTCGCGAGATCATGCGCGGCCTGCCCCGCGATCCACGCGATGTGCCTCTGCGGCGCTGCAGCAGGCGGATCAGTGGCGAAACTGCACAACTCCTGATGCGAGCGTGGCAATCAGGGCTGGTGGATATCCGCCCTTTTGAAAAGGGCGAAATCACAGCCATCATCATGGATGGGACAAGTTACGAATTCTGGGCTGCCGATGCGGAAGGCAGCAAGCGCGGCAGTATCTACGCCCCTACCTATGGCAAAAGTGACCGGCTGGCGAAATTGCTGCGCAGCATGGCGGAATTTTGCGAACGGCGGGGCAAGGAAAGCACTGTCGCGCAGCTTGCCAGCGCAGTTTGATCACTGCCCTTCGGCGCTACCATCCATGCGCTGAAGCTCCCGCCCGAAATTGCTCAGCCGGTCACCCAGAACCTGCATCTGGCCTGCGCAAAACTCGGTGGACGCGGCCATGTCGGCTGTGACCAGCTCAATCCGTTCCTTTGTCATGGCCTGTTCGATAGCTTCCCCCGTGCGGCCTTCGAAACGGCCCATGAAGAAAGTGAAGGCAGCCGTGATTGCGGTCTTGCCGTCAGCCTCGCCCATTAGCTGCAAGATCGCGCCAGACCAGATGGTGCAGCGCAGATCCGGGTCGATCTGCTCCAGCGGCGTGGCTTCCTGTGCGGCAACCACGCGCGGCCAAGGCAAGGTCAGCAGCGCCAGCGCCGAAAGTGAAGCGACGGCACCGCGCCGCATCACACGCGCATCGGCATCAGGACGTAAAGCGCCGGGCTCTTGTCATCCTTGCGGATCAGCGTTGGTGCACCGGCATCGGCGAGATGCAGTTCCACCGTATCGCCATCAATCTGGCCAAGGATGTCCTTGAGATAATTGGCGTTGAAGCCAATTTCGAACTGGTCCGAACCATATTCAGCAGCGACCTCTTCCGTCGCCGTGCCATTATCAGGCGAGGTGACGGACAGCACGATCTTGTCGTTTTCCAGCCCCATCTTCACCGCACGGGTTTTCTCCGTGGCGATGGTGGCCACGCGGTCCACACCCTGGAAGAAGCTGCGCGGATCAAGCTTGAGCAGCTTGTCATTCCCGGTGGGGATCACGCGGCTGTAATCGGGGAAAGTCCCGTCGATCAGCTTGCTGGTCAGCACCACACCGCCTTCACCGCCCATGGTGAAGCGGATCTTGCTGGCGGACAGGTCAATCGCGACATTGGCGTCCAGCGCTTCTTCCAGCAGCTTGCGCAATTCCGCCACTGCCTTGCGCGGCACGATGACGTCGGGCATGCCTTCGGCCCCTTCGGGACGCTCCAGCGTAAAGCGGGCGAGGCGGTGTCCGTCCGTCGCAGCAGCCTTCAGCACCGGCTTGTCATCATCGGTAACGTGCAGGAAGATGCCGTTGAGGTAATAGCGGGTTTCTTCCGTCGAAATCGCGAAGCGGGTGCGGTCAATCAGCTCTGCCAGCACCTTGGCCGGAATTTCGAAGCTGGTTGGCAGATCGCCTTCCACGATCACGGGGAAATCATCGCGCGGCAGCGTCGGCAGGCTGAAACGGCTGCGCCCGGCCTTGATCGCCATCCGGTTATCCGCGGTTTCCAGCACCACCTGGCTACCCTCGGGCAGCTTGCGCGCAATGTCGAACAGCAGATGCGCCGAGACAGTTGTCGAACCCGGCGATTCGACTGCAGCGGCGCTCATATTCTCGACCACTTGCAGGTCGAGATCGGTCGCCATCACCTTCACCGCGCCATTGGCGTCAGCGTCAATCAGGACGTTGGAAAGGATCGGGATCGTGTTGCGGCGCTCCACCACGGACTGTACGTGGGACAGGCTGCGCAGCAAATTGGCACGTTCGATTGTGGCCTTCATCGGTCTTTCTTCTTCCCCCTTGTGCGCCGGGGGGCCATTCCTGCCAAACCATAGCCGGAATCGCCCGCGAGCGCCGGAAAATCGTCACTTATCCTTAGCGACACAGGCCAGCGCGGCAAGGCGCATTAGCCTTGAGAGCGGATTCTTTGGGGAAAAGTTCTCCAGAATCCGCCGCAAGTGTCGCAAAAATCAGGACAGCGCGGCCTGCCGGATCAGGAAAGCATCGCCATGCCGCCATTCACATGCAGCGTCTGGCCCGTGACATAGCCTGCTTCCTTGCTGGCGAGATAGGCCACCGCAGCGCCAATATCTTCGCCCTCGCCCATGCGGCCCATGGGGATGCGGGCATTGAGCGCATCCTTCTGCGCATCGGGCAGAACATCGGTCATCGCCGTGCGGATAAAGCCCGGTGCGACGCAATTGGCGGTGATCCCGCGGCTGGCGACTTCCTGCGCAAATGCCTTGGTCATGCCGACCAGACCAGCCTTTGCTGCGGCATAGTTCATCTGGCCCGGATTGCCGGTCGCGCCGACAACGCTGGTGATGGTGACGATGCGGCCAAAACGCGCCTTCATCATCGGGCGGGCGCTGGCGCGCATCAGGCGGAAGGCAGCCTCAAGGTTGATCTTCATCACCGCGTCCCATTCCTCGTCCTTAATCCGCATGGCGAGATTGTCGCGCGTGACGCCCGCATTGTTGACGAGAATGTCAATCTTGCCGAGCGTATCCACGGTGGCCGGGATCAGTTCCTCTACCTGCGTGGCATTGGACAGATCGCAGGTGATCTCCACATGATCGTGCCCATATTCGTCATTCAGCTCTTCCCGGAACGCGCGCAATTTGGCCGCATTGGAACCAGAAAGCGCCAACCGCGCCCCCTGCGAAGCCAGCGAACGGGCGATAGAAGACCCAATGCCACCACTGGCACCGGTAACAAGGGCGGTCATTCCTTCGAGCGAAAACATGTCATTTCTCCAAAATTCTTAGGACGCTCACAGAGGCACGGAGGCACAGAGGATTTCAGCGCTAAATCAAATATCTATGACCCGGCGAATACCCTCTTTCATGGTCTCGCCGGAGAAGTTGAGCAGGAGCCCTAAAGGGCTCCGAGTTAATCGCAGATAGGTCAACAATTGTTTGGCATGCAAGTTAGAGAGCTTTTCCACTGACTTGATTTCCAGCACCAGACGATCTGCAACCAGCATGTCCATGCGGAATGCCGCCTTGAAGCTCATCCCGTCATATTCAATATCAACGGGCACTTGCCGGGCCACCTTCAAACCCTCTCGCCGGAGCGCTCCTTCCAGCACAGTTTCATACACGCTCTCGAGCAATCCGGGGCCAAGATCGCGATGGATGCGAATGCATTGATCTACAACCAAGCCGCTCAACCGGTTAAGCTCTTCGCGTTCTGCTCCAGTCACCTCTGTGCCCCTGTGCCTCTGTGAGCGCCCCAATAAATCAAATCTCCTTCGCCAGCGCCTCGATATCTTCCATCGTTATCACGCTGGTCACAGAGGCTTCCTTGTCGATCCGGCCGATCATCGGGCCCAGCACCTTGCCGCCCAGTTCCACGAAGTGTTCCATACCTGCAGCGCGCATGGCGAGCACGCTTTCGCGCCAGCGGACACGGCCGGTTACTTGTTGCACCAGCAGATCCAGTTCCTGCGCCGGATCGGTCACCTGCGCGGCGGTGACATTGGCATAGAGCGGCAGAGTGAAGGCGCCCGGAGGAGTCTTGCCCAGAGCCTCCGCCATCGCATCGGCGGCGGGTTGCATCAGCGAGCAGTGGAAGGGCGCGGAAACGGGCAGCAACACGCCGCGCTTGATCCCGTGATCCTTCACCAGCGCCACGGCCCGCTCAATTGCTTCGCGGTGGCCGGAGATCACGACCTGCGTGCTGTCATTATCATTGGCGACTTCGCACACCTGCCCTTCGGCGGCAGCATCGGCAAGCGCTTGCGCTTTCTCCAGATCAGCACCGAGCAGCGCGGCCATCGCGCCCTCGCCCACCGGAACGGCAGCCTGCATCGCTTGCCCGCGCAGCTTGAGCAGCCGCGCCGTATCCGCCAGCGAGAAAGCGCCCACCGCGCACAAGGCAGTATATTCGCCCAGCGAATGCCCGGCGACGCAATCGCCCTTATCCGCCAGCGCAATGCCGCCTTCCTGCTCCAGCACGCGCAAAGTGGCGATAGCATTGGCCATGATCGCGGGCTGCGCGTTTTCGGTCAGCGTCAGCTGGTCTTCGGGACCTTCGAACATGATAGCGGAGAGTTTCTGCCCCAGCGCATCGTCCACTTCCTCGAACACTTCGCGCGCGGCGGCGCTGGCATCGGCCAGTTCCTTGCCCATGCCGACTTTCTGGCTGCCCTGCCCCGGGAAAACAAATGCTCGCATTCTCTTTATCTCCTGCTTTGGCGGCGCGATTATGAGCGCTTGAAGCTGCGCGCAAGCCCGAAGGGGACAACATGATTGCCGCCCGTATGGCCCACCTCGGCGCGGCCCAGATAGTCAATCCCCGCCCGCGCGCACCAGAAGCGGGCAATATCCTCTTCCTCCTGGCCGAATGGACGGTCATTTTCCGGCACTGCCGTAATGGCGCCCAGCCGCAGGCCAGCAACGGGCGGAAGGTTGTTGACCAAGTGGAAGAACAGCCGGTCAATCGCGTAGAGATGTTCGGACACTTCCTCCACGATCACCACGTGACCGGTCAGATCAGGCATCAGGTCCGTGCCTGCCATCATCGCCAGCGTCATCAGGTTGAAGGCAACCGTGGGGCGACCGTCCAGCGAGGGCTCCAGCCCGCTATCATCGCCGGAAAACCAGTCCAGCACGCGGCGCAAAGCGACCTTGCCATTTTCGCTGCGGCTGCTGACAGGCATGGAGCCATGCACCGCCTGCCCGATCCCGGCGCGATAGAGCGTGCCCAGCAGATAGCCGCAATCGGAGAAGCCGACATAGGCCTTGTTACGCGCAGCATAGCCAAGCTTCTTCACCGCCTCTGCCGCGATCCGGTTGGAGCCATAGCCGCCCTTGGCGAACCATACCGCGTCGAAAGAGACATCATTGGCGCATTCGACAAAGGCATCCATCCGGTTCACATCCGAGCCCGCAAAATGGCCCAGTCCGGTGAAGCATTGTTCGTGAAAATGCAGCGACAGGCCGGGATATTCGTCTGCCACCAGCGCGCGCGCCGCATCGGCATGCTCGCGGGTGATGGGTGTCGCCGGGGCGCAGATTGCAATGCGGGTCATAAGCCTATCTAGCCGCCTTGTGTTGCCGCGCACAACTGCATAGCCATGGGCCATGAACGATTCCCACAAGGCAGAGCTGACCAGCCACCCATGGTTCTTTTGCGGCATTGGCGGCTCTGGCATGCTGCCTCTGGCGCAAATTCTGCGCGGGCGCGGGGCTGAGGTCGCGGGGTCTGACCGCAGCCGTGACCAGGGCCGCAGCCCGGAAAAATTCGCCTGGCTGGAACAGGAAGGCTTCGCTCTCTATCCGCAGGATGGCAGCGGCATCACCTCTGCCGATCAGGTGCTGATCGCCAGCGCGGCGGTGGAAGACACGGTGCCCGAAATGGTCCGCGCGCGCGAACTGGGCTGTTCCCGCATGACGCGCGCGGAATTGCTGTCCGAATTGTTCAACTCTGCCCCCTTTGGCATCGCCGTGGCCGGCACCAGCGGCAAGAGCACCGTCACCGGTATGTTGGGCTGGATTCTCGCCGATGTCGGACTTGATCCGACAATCATGAACGGCGCGGTGATGAAGAATTTCCGCAGCGCAGAGGCCCCCTTTGCCAGCGCCGTGGTGGGAAGCGGCCAGGCTTTCGTCAGCGAAGTGGATGAAAGTGACGGCTCCATCGCGCTCTACCGGCCCAAGGTCGGGGTGCTGCTCAATGTCAGCCTCGACCACAAGAGCATCGAGGAATTGCGCGCATTGTTCCGCAAATTCCTGAAGGCATCAGCCCGGACGGCCGTCAATTTCGACGATGATGAAAGCTATTACCTCGCTGACGGGCTGGACGGCGTGCTGCCTTTCGCCATCGATAGCCGCAAGGCACTGATCAAGGTCGAGGCAGGATCTATTGTCGAAGACCCGGTGTCGATCTCTGCGGTGGTGATCGACAAGCGTGACAAGACCGCATGCCCGCTGCACCTCGCAATGCCGGGGCGGCATAATCTGTCCAACGCGCTGGCGGCCATTGCCGGGGCCAATGCAGCCGGCGTGCCGGTGGAAGATGCAGTCCAGGCGTTGCGCAGCTTCCGGGGCATGGCGCGGCGGTTCGACATTGTCGGGACGACTGGCGACAATATCACCGTGATTGACGATTTCGGCCACAATCCCAAGAAATGCGCCGCCACATTGCGCGCCATGCGGGCGCATCCGGGGCGCGTCATCGCTTTCTTCCAGCCGCATGGTTATGGCCCGCTGCGCCAGATGGGGCACGAGCTGGCAAAGACCTTTGCCAAAGAACTGGCGGCGGAAGATGTGCTGATCCTGTGTGATCCGGTCTATTTCGGCGGCACGGTAAACCGCAGCGAAGGCAGCGAGCGGATCATCGCCATGGTTCGCGAGGCAGCGCAGGACAAGCCGCTCACCCTGCACCATATCCCGTCGCGCGAGGATTGCGGCGCGAAAATCGCGCAAATCGCCCGGCCCGGAGACCGCATCGTGATCATGGGCGCGCGTGACGATACGCTGACCGACTTCGCACAAGGCCTGTTCGAAGGGCTGAACTGACGGAGGTACAGGGCGCAATTTGACGAAACGCGAATTGCAGCAGACACTCAGCCATGGCTCGTATTCATCGCACCCCTGATTCCCGCTTCGCCAATCTGCCGGATTACGATTTCGCCCCGCATTATCACACGCTGCCGGGCGGGTTGCGGGTGCATTATCTTGACGAAGGGCCGCGTGACGACCGCCCGGTGCTGATGATGCATGGCGAACCGAGCTGGTCCTATCTCTATCGCCACATGGTCGGCCCGGTCGCCGCGGCTGGTTTCCGGGCGCTGGCCCCTGACCTGATTGGTTTCGGCAAATCAGACAAACCGACCAGCAAGGGCGCGTTCACCTATGCCGCGCATGTGGCGTGGATGCGTGAATGGTTCGAAGCACTGAAACTGGAGAATGTCCTCCTCGCCTGTCAGGATTGGGGCTCTCTGGTGGGCCTGCGCCTGCTCGCCGCCATGCCTGATCGCTTTTCCGGTGTCGTGCTCTCCAATGGTGGCCTGCCAGCCGGGCAGGACGCCCCGCCCGCATTCGCCAAATGGCGCAGATTTTCAAAATACAGCCCGGTCTTCCCAATCGGCAAGATCCTGCAGACCGCCACCAGACGGGAACTGTCCGCTGCTGAAGTGGCCGCTTACAATGCCCCCTTTGATACGCGAGGCAGCAAGGCCGCAGCCCGGATTTTCCCGTCGCTGGTCCCCTTTGGCAATAATGAAGCCGTGCCCGACCAGCTGGCAGCCTGGGCTGTGCTGGAGCAATGGGACAAACCCTTCACCTGCGCCTTCAGCGACCGTGACCCGATCACGCGCGGGGGCGATGCCATGTTCAAAGAACGCGTCCCCGGCGCCAAGAACGCCCCGCATCGCACGCTGAAAGGCGGTCACTTTATTCAGGAAGACGATCCGCAGGGATTTGTGGAGGCAATTCTGGAAACGGCAGCACAGGCATGACGACACTCAACACCATGGAAAGCACCCGAACCGGCCTGTCTGGCAAATGGCGCCTCGCCCTGTGGGGCACAGCCGCTGCCTTGCTGGCCGTGCCCGCCATCGCCATGATCTTCACCGGCGAAGTGAACTTGGGGACCGGGCGATTTCATCGTCATGGGCGGCTTGCTGGCGATGCTGTGCGCAAGTGTTGAGCTGGCAGCCCGCGCTTTTCAGGGCAAACAGGCCTTTGCCTTTGCTTCGCTCGCCATGCTCGGCCTGTTCCTGCTGATCTGGGCAGAGCTGGCAGTGGGCATTTTCTAGGCTGCGCAGACAAATGCAAGCGATTGCGAACGTCCGCATTGGGGCTGTCAGATCAGCCGCTGAGTGACTGGAATGGGGTGGAAAGAGGACATAGCTTGCATTATTCTCGGAACACCATGCAGACCCTACGATCATGCACGTTCAACGAGAAATTTGCCGCTGGTTTGCTGGTGCTGTTTTGCCCGATCTATCTTGCCGCCGCAGCCCTGTTCAGACCCGACAGCATTCGGACAGGAAACGATTTCGGAGCAATCCTCGTCTGGCACATTGCTTGGGCGATCATCTTCTTTGTGGCTTTCTGTGCAGCCGCCGCAACGGTCTTCTTCAAGCCGGCTCATCATTCCTCACGCACGAGGATGCATTTGGGTCGCATCCTCCCCCTTACCGCCATGGGAGTAGCCGTAATTTTGAGTTCCGTCGCGATGGACGCGTTCACAACTCGGCAGAAGAAGGCCTTTGCAGATTTGCACGAGCGAGAGCTTGCGGGGATACCACCTCGTGCGGTCCTTTACAGTGAGGGCATTCCGGATGGTGGGATCGCCATAGTGAGATCACCCGGTCGCAACCCCGAAGGTTTCACGCAGACGGTAATGCTCAATCTCAGCGGGGAGCGCATTAAGTCTTGTGAGCCGTTGAGTGACTGGAATGGGGTGGTTTGCTGCCCCACCAAACCACACCCCGTCACCCCGGGCTTGACCCGGGGTCCCGCTTCCCTTGAAGTGCTGCCATGGATCGCAAGCGCAAGGGTGGCTGGGTTTACATCACGGCCGACCGCTATCGCGGGACGATCTATGTCGGCGTGACGTCTGATCTTGCCGCTCGTATCTTCCAGCATCGTGAGAGCAGCGGTTCGGATTTCTGTGCGCGATATGGCTTGCATCGCCTTGTCTGGGCGGAGCAAGGTGATTCCATCGAAGACTGCATCGCGCATGAAAAGCGGATCAAACGCTGGCGCCGCGAATGGAAATTCGAGCTGATTGAGCGAGCCAATCCCGACTGGTCTGATCTCTATGATTTGCTCATTTGAGCAAGCCTTGCGCTGTAAGAATAGCGGGACCCCGGATCAAGTCGGTAATGATATACTTGACAAAGCAGGCTAGATAAGCCATTGATGGCGCATGGACATTACACACCCTCGCTTCACCGATGTAGACGCAGCCCGCGAGCACCTTGAAGGCTTGCGTTGGCCCGATGGCCCCTATTGCCCGCATTGCGGCTCGTTCAATGCTACGCGGCTTCCCCCGCAGAAGCGCAAGGCAACTAAGGCGCATCCCGGCGGCACGGTTCGCAAGGGTGTTGTCCAGTGTAACGATTGCCGCCAGCAATACACGGTGACGGTCGGCACAGTGTTTGAGCGTTCCAAGATCGCGCTCAACAAATGGGTGCTGGCGACCTTCCTGCTTTGCTCGTCTAAGCGCGGCATGTCTGGCCACCAGCTTGCCCGTATGCTCGGCGTGACGCAGAAAACGGCTTGGTTCATGTCTCACCGCATTCGTGAAGCTATGCGCCCTGCTGATGGTGAACCGCCTCTCGGTGGCGAAGGCAAAACCGTGGAAGCGGACGAAACTTTTATTGGCGGCAAGGAAAAGAACCGTCACAAGAGCAAGCGCGCAAAGCGTCGCCTTGGCGGCAATTGGGGCAAGGAAACTGTGTTTTCGCTAGTCGAGCGCGACGGTAAGGTTCGCTCCGTTCACGTTCAAAGCGTCACGGCTGCCAATCTGCGTCCGATCCTTGTTGAGCAAGTGGATAAGGCCTCTACGCTTTGCACCGATGATGCTGGCCAGTATCGCCACATGAACCGCGACTTCACGCATGAAGTGGTGAACCACGGCAAGGATGAATATGTGCGAGGCCCGTTCCATACTAACACGATTGAAGGCTATTTCTCGATCCTCAAGCGCGGCGTGACGGGCACCTATTATCACCTTAGTGCGAACCATCTGCACCGCTACTGCACGGAATTCGACTTCCGTTACAACACCCGCAAGGACAACGACTTTGAGCGTTGCGAGAAAGCCTTGCAGGGCATCACAGGACGCCGCCTGACCTATCGGCGGACTGGTCAACTCGCAGCCTAAGGCTGTCGGGCCGCCGCAGCTTACATTCGACTTCCTGCCATACAAGAAGCGCCGCTAGTCGGCCTTCTTGTCCTTGGCTTTCTTGGCCTTAGGACTCGACTCTTTGCCCGCATTATGCGGTTTAGGGGGAGTGTTCAGCATCCGCTTGAGCACTTCGTTTTCTGTGGTGGCTGGTTCGGTCTGTGACATAGTGGCTAAAAGGAAACCCAAAACGCGCATTGCCGTCAAGTGTAAAGGGCGGCTTCGCGAGGTCATGTCCATTCGTGAACGATCAAATGGCGATTTGGTCGTACTGGCAAAAGGGTTTGATTATACTGAATCTTTTGGGCCAGACTTCCCCGTGAAGGAAAAGCGATGGTCCGTGCATGTTAGCCCCAGTAGCGAAGGCCACTTATGCAAGCACACTGTTGAATTTGAGAACCGTGATGACGATACGTTAGCCAACTGGCAGAAGCCTGGTCCCGACGGCTTTGCTTCCAAACTCTTTGCCCGCACTTATCCGACGCTTGATCCCAAGAAATACGATCTAGTGACCAGGTCGAAAGATGACATAGTGATGCTTGGGAAGGGCGATCTAGGAAGGTTAACTCTCGCTCTCGCTTTTGCCGTGCTCGATAAAACATTTCCCCGCCCGGAAGCGCTGCAAGCCGGGATCGAAATACTACAGTTTCAGCAGTTCGACGTTCTAATTGCGTATTGGGCGATCCCGGTATTGGCATTCAACTGGTGTGACTTTGTGCACTTTCCCACATTCGAGTTCCAATCAGAAGAGGTGCTTACTACGCCGCCAGCAAAGCAATTCTATTTCCAATTCGACCTTAGTCTACTCATGCTTGGTAGTGCCACTGCTACAAGGCATCAGAGCGAAATGCAAAAGGCCGGTCACGAGCCGGGAAGTGAACTATGGAAATTAGTCTCGGAACTCGCTGGTCGTCGGATACCCTTCTGATTTCATGGCATCGATGATTGCATTCGCAAGTACACGCGCCCTATCCCAGTCTGGCCCGTTATCCCACGCCGCATGTTCTCGGATGATAAGGTCCGAAAGCTTTTTCTCACTCTCGGACCTATCCGGCCTGTCACGCAAAAATTTTATATCAAGATCGGTGTGCTTTGTCATCTATATCACTCCCGATCAAGTCCGGGGTGACGGGTTGGGGGAAGAAATGACAAATATCCGCAATTGGGTCGTCTCCGGAAAGTCAGCTTTTCCAGCAAGCGTTGCGGATAGCTGCCATTTGCGTCTAATCCGGCACTCTGTCCCCCTGCCAGTCGAACACCTGCCCGCTATCCTCTGGCGTGAGCCCGGCCAGTACAGTCAGCAAATTGCTGGCGGCAGCATCCGGCGCGGTCAGTTGCCCTTCGGCAAGGTTTGTCTGAAACGGTTCGGACAGCGCCGTATCCACGGTGCCGGGGTGCAGGCCTGCGACGATGAAATCCGCATTGCGCCGCGCCATTTCGATCGCAAAATTCCTCAGCAGCATATTCAGCGCGGCCTTGCTCGCGCGGTAGC
>JAGREF010000146.1 GCA_020446665.1 Sphingomonadaceae bacterium | reverse complement strand
TCGTCGCCAGCATCACCCAGCTGTTCATTGAGCATCGCCTCGAAATCGGCGCGCGTCGGATTGGCAGAAGTCGCCATATGGTTAGTCCTAACGTTCGTTTTGCTACCGGCCACCGGTTTACCCGGGGTCTTTCACCGCTTCCCGTGCACCATTGCGCGGGCTGGCGGGGCAAGAGGCCGACATCTCCGCGAGGCCGAATGCCGCCGCGAAGGTCCGTTTCAACCAAAGCTGTCCGGGACGGGCGCGCGCCTAAGCGAAAGCAGGCCGGAAAGCAAGGAAAAAGGGGGTAAGGTCAGGGGCAGGGAGTCTGGCCAGTCTCGGCATTCACTGCTTCCAGCGCGGCTGCGATTGACTGGTCCTTGTCCAGTTTCGACGTGTCCAGCACCCGGGCCCCTTCTGCGGCCCGCAGCGGCGCATCCGCGCGGTTGATGTCGCGCATGTCGCGCGCGGCGATTTCCTTCTCGATATCCATCAGCGCAATGTCGATTTCACGCCCCTGCATCTCCATCCACCGGCGCATGGCGCGGGCCTGAACACTGGCGGTGATGAACAATTTCACATCGGCCTCTGGCGCGATCACTGTGCCAATATCCCGCCCATCCAGCACTGCGCCGCCTGGCTGGGTGGCGAAGGCGCGCTGCCGTTCGAACAGGGCCTGCCGCACGCCGGGATGGATTGAGACACGGCTGGCCAGCCCGCCGCTATGTTCGCTGCGCAGTTCGGGGTCTTCCATCAGCCCATCGGGAAAGTCGCAGGCCGCCAGGGCATCGTCCGGATCGTCGGGGTTGCCACCATTCGCCACAACCTGCGCCCCAACAGCGCGATAGAGCAGCCCGGTATCCAGATGCGGCAACCCAAAATGGCGGGCGAGCGCCTTGGCAATGGTGCCTTTGCCCGATGCGGTGGGTCCATCGACTGCGATGATCATGACTGCGCGCCTTCCAGCAATGCCTCAAAGTTCGGGAAGCTTGTACGGATTGGGGCGGTGTCGTCTACCTCTACGCCGTTTCTGGATGTCAGCCCGGCAATTGCCATACTCATGGCGATGCGATGGTCGAGATGGGTGGCGATGGCGCGTTTGCTGCCGGGCAGGGGATCGCCGCCGGTTCCATCGATGATCAGCCCGTCTTCGGTTTCCTCCACCCGCGCCCCTGCGGCAGAGAGGGCAGAGGCCATGACCGCAATGCGGTCGCTTTCCTTGACCCGCAATTCCTCCAGCCCGCGCGTGATGGTGCGCCCTTCTGCCAGAGAAGCGGCGACGAACAGAATCGGGAATTCGTCGATCATCGCCGGGGCAATTGCCGGATCGACTTCGATACCGCTAAGCGGGGCATGTCTGACCAGCAGATCCGCCACCGGTTCTCCGCCAATTTCGCGGCGGTCCAGTTCGGTTATGTCTGCGCCCATCTGCCGCAGGACATCAAACAGGCCCGCGCGGGTGGGGTTCAAGCCGACATTTTCGACCACCAGTTCGCTGCCGGGCACGAGGCAGGCAGCGGTGACAAAGAACGCGGCAGAGGAGGGATCGCCGGGGACTTCGATCACTTGCGGGCGCAGGTCAGCCTCACCGTGGATGCGGATGATCCGCTCTCCATTCTCTTCCGCTACCTCAAGCTGCGCACCAAAGCCGCGCAGCATGCGCTCGCTATGATCGCGGGTAGGGACAGGCTCGATCACAGTGGTGATGCCCGGCGTATTCAGCCCGGCCAGCAGCACCGCGCTTTTCACCTGCGCACTGGCGACGGGCAGGCGATAGGTGATCGGGACGGCAGGGCTCGCGCCTTGCATCATCAGCGGCAGCGTGCCGCCGGGCGAGGGGGTGAAGCTCGCGCCCATCTGGCTCAGCGGGTCGATAACCCGGCCCATAGGCCGCTTGGACAGGCTGGCATCACCGACAAAGCTGGCACTGATTGCATGGCTGGCGAGCAGGCCCATAAGCAGACGTGTGCTGGTGCCGCTATTGCCCATATCGAGAGCCTGAGCGGGCTGCAGCAATCCGCCCACGCCGACGCCATGGATGCGCCATTCC
>JAGREF010000145.1 GCA_020446665.1 Sphingomonadaceae bacterium | reverse complement strand
AGCGGAAGATCTGCGTGAGCAGGTTCCGCTCATGCTCGGTGATCTTCTGCGCCCAGTCGCGGCAGTCTTCGCCCAGCGGAACTTCCTCGGGCATCCAGTGGACCTGTTGCTGGCGCTTCCAGAAGTCATAAGCCCATGGATATTCAAAGGGCTTGTAGGTCTTCCTGGCTTCGAGCAGCGACATGTTGTGTTCCTCTGATTGGATCGCGAACGCACTGCATAAGGAATCATGCCTGTGATTCGAAAGCAAGAGGGGTGTTTCAGGCGGGGATAAAATTGCCTTGCGTGGCAAGGGTGGCGGCAAGGGCGGCGCGCTGGCAAAGGGCCATGCGGGCAGGGCGATTTTGCGCTATGGTCTGCAAGACGGTGCGAGTCGCGATGCGAGTGGCACGATGTGACGCACCGACATGACCGGCACGGTCCGGGACGGTGGCAAAATGCGGGTCGGGCCAACTGGCCTGCCTGCACCCTCCCCCACCAATGGACCGCGCGGGCCGCGACGCGGGACGAGTGCGCAATGCCCCCAACCCCGCAGCCGCGACGCGGAGGCTCCAACGCTCCGCGATCTGGCGCCCCTCCCCATTCCCCGGGAGGGGCGTTTTGCGTGAGCGGAGGCTTACATGACGTTGACGAACAGGATTATGGCGGACACCAGCAGCACGGCCAGAGCGAAGCCATACATGGCCTCCTTGGGTATATGCGGGGCGTCCGGCCACTGGAGGGCATCGCCTTCAAACTCCGGATCATTGGCGCGCCGCCACCAGTTTAGAGCACTTTCCGACCATTCTGGCTCATCGTGACGGAGCCGATTTTGGCCGAGTGCAAGGATCGAGGAGGGAGCCATGCCGTAGCATGGTGACTGACGAGAGACGCCGCAATCGGCCAAAAGGGGCCCGCCCTTGCAGGGTTGCAGCAGGAAGCCCCTCGGACAGCGTCGCCTTGCTGGGACGGGCAACCAGCCCGCCCTGCGCAAGGCTCCTCGCCGAGAAGCTTCCTGCCGCAATCACGATGATCCAGAATGGTCGGAAAGTGCTCTAAGGCCGAGACCATCACGAGAAGTGCGATCAGTCCGGTGACGGCCAGGCTCGGCGTGCCAAGGCTGGAGGCAAGGAAAGCAGGCGAGAGGAACAGCAGGTTGAGCAGATAGGTCTGCACCAGTCCCAGCCAGTCGATCGGGCCGGGATCATCCCCGATCCGCTGCTGCCATTCGTCATATTCCTCCTGCAGCATATTGGGATGCTGCGCGAGCCGACGCTCCAGTCGCATGATCCGCCATCGGCGCATTATGCGCGCGCCGATCTGCAATGCCAGCATGGCCAGCGCGGCCATGATGAACATGCTGACCTCCCCTCTGGTCGGGCCCTGCCAATTGCTGTCCAGAAAAGTCATGAAGTCCCCCAGCATCGGGGCAGACTATCCGCAGTCGGTCGCCGGGGGAAGCGCTCAGGCGAGCATCCCGCCCAGCAACACCGCCGCGCCCAGCATGGCGGCGCCAACAACGGCCAGGATTGGCCCCTGTTTTTTCGATTTGGCTGCCTTTTCCGGATCCTTGATGATCTTGTCAGCAGCGAATGTGAAAATCAGACCGGCAATCAGCAGGCCCAAACCACCATAAGTCAGCATGTCGTGTCCCCTCGCGTTGCTGCGCTGTGTTGCGCGTAGCAAAAGGACCATGAATGCGCCGGGCAGACAACACCCTGAATATGGTGGCCCGGCTAGGGTCCTGACCCTGGCGCGCTTACTTCCAGAACAGGCCGCGCTTCAGCCCGCGCTCCCTGCGGTTCGCCCACATCTGAACATAGAGCCACAGGCCCGAGATCGAGAATAAGATCAGCGCAAAGCCTGACAGGATCGAGATCAGCGTGCCGACAGGGCCGAACTCTTCCCCCGAATGCAAATGGTGAAAGAAGCCGGTCAGGCTCTTGAAGCCGCTATCCGGGCGCGGCGGGGTACAGCGCCAGCCTTCGGGGCAGGTAAAGCCAGCGGGCGGCTGCATCTGGGCGGCTACTTCCGCCGAGGGTTCAGCCGCAGGCCACAGCGCCGCCGCATGGCTGAGCACCCCGGTCACCGCGATGAACAGCATGAATATGCCGAAGAAAACCGAAATCCAGCGATGCCACTTGCGCATTGACGAAACCTTTATGCTGTTGCGAAGCATTTGCAATTAATCGCAGTCCGCATCGCTATCAAGCCGGAATATGCTGGCTTCGCAAGTATCGGCATGTCGCAATTTGTAACTGCGACATGCCGGTAATGTGATGATCGGATCAGCCGGCCGGTGACGCCTCGCCCTTCATCATCGCGGTTTCCTTTGCGGTGGATTCCGGCTCGGTATTGCGCTTGGTCAGCCCGTTCTGCATCGGATTGCGGTTGAACAGCTCCGGATCGCCCGGGCGCTGTTCCAGCCCGAAAATGTTCGACAGGCCGGGGTGGCGGCCGAGACCATCATAGAGGTCAAACCCGCGATCCAGCCAGCCACGCAGCGGATCATCATTCGCCAGCGCCGGGGTGTCGCACACCGAAGCAAGCCACAGAAACGCGCCCAGCATACGGTGATCAGCATAATTCGGTTGATCCCCGCCAAACCACTTATGCTCGCGCAGGGTGGTGCGCATCAGTTCCAGATTATGCGAGATTTGCGGCAGACGGTCTTCGCGGCCGATGATGATATCCTCGATCTTGCGACCGCCGAACATGCGTTCGCGGCTGGTGGTGACATATTCATGATCCACCTCCAGCGAACGATCGCGATAGGATTTGATGTAGCAGGTCATCCATGGGCCCACCGCGGTGGACCACAGCCAGCCTTCCAGCATTTGCGTGACCGGGATCAGAGAGGGATCGCCGATCAGCGTCGGCCGGTCGGGATATTTACGGTCGAGATATTCCGCAATCAGCCAGCTATCCAGCACCCATTCGCCATCGACCACAATCGCGGGCAAGCGCTCGCTCTTGCCGGCGGTGCGCTCGGGAATGCCGGTAAAGCCGCCGGGAACGATGTCCATCTCCGGCCCCTTATGCGTGACCGCCAGCTTGGTCGCCCAGACAAAGGGGCTGATGGTCGCTCCGCTGGCGAGCTGCAAATCATAGAAAGTGACTTTATTGGCCTCAGCCATGGCATCCTCCGAATCTTCCATCGGAAGGAGCCTAGCAGGTCAGGCAGGCATTATAACAATCGTTATGATACGCTGGTCAGCGTGGCGAACAGCCGATCCGCCTCAGCCAGCAATGCCGGATCAAAATCGAGCGTGACGCTGGTTTTCGCCTTTTCCTTGTGTGCTGCGGGGCGCGCGATCAGATCCTTGTCACCCTTGCGATCGCGATTGATCGTATCGATGCTGGAGAACACACCCTCTACCGCATCATCAGAGGTTGCGAACAAGCTGAAATCCGTGCCGAATTTTGCGTTCACTTCCGCGATGATCGAGCCGAAGTCACTCGTGACCCGGCTGAACTCAGCGATCACCACATGATCCTTCACCCGTTCGACGGCTTGATAAAAGGCGACATAACGGCGCAGCAACTGGTTTTCGTCATCACCGGGGAATGCGACCTTCAGGCTGCGAATGGCATCTGCGGGCTGTCGGATCAGCGCGATTACCGGCAATCCACGCTGAACACCCTGCAGGATTTGCGCCTCAGCATGGAGATGGTGCGCGACCTTCACCTCATCCTGTTGCGCCTTTTCAAAGGCTACTACGGAAAACGTGTTGGCCGAACGGGCATAGCCCTCGATCACAATATCCGTATCCGGCCCGATCAGCAGCTTCTGATGCGTTGCGGGCGCGAGCATCCGGTATAGCGGAATGAACAATGAAGGATGCGGTGAGAGCAGATCGCGGATCAGTTTCTTGAGAGCCATTCCGCACCTGCCATGGTCGATTCAATCATGGCGAGCATCCCTACCCAGCCTGACACCAGCATTCAACCACGCTTGTTGCATTGCAGCAAGGGAGCCAGAAAAATGACGCGCCTGACTAAGCTGCCCCCTCTCCGAAAGAGAGGGAGCCAGCTGCGCTGCCATTACCCGGTCACTGGCAGCTCAGACACTCGTCGTAATCGGTCTCTTCCGCCCCGGCGGCGAGTTCGAATTTCTGCGCATCGGCTGTGTTGTCTGCCTCTACGCCACCCGCAAAACCGGCGCGCTGCACGCTCTTGCTGCGCAAATAATAGAGCGACTTGATGCCTTTCTCCCATGCCTGGAAGTGAAGCATCATCAGATCCCATTTATCGACATCGGCGGGGATGAAGAGGTTGAGGCTCTGCGCCTGATCGATGAAGGGTGCGCGGTCAGCCGCGAATTCGAGCAGGTAACGCTGGTCGATTTCAAAGCTGGTCTTGAAGGTCGCCTTTTCCTCTGCCGAGAGGAAATCGAGATGCTGGACCGAGCCACCCTTTTCGAGGATCGAGTTCCACACATTGGTGGAATCCTTGCTCTTTTCGCGCAGCAATTCTTCCAGATAGGGGTTCTTCACCACGAAGCTGCCCGACAATGTCTTATGCGTGTAGATATTGGCCGGGATCGGCTCGATGCAGGCGCTGGCCCCGCCGCAAATGATGGAAATCGACGCGGTCGGTGCGATCGCCATCTTGCAACTGAAACGTTCCATCACGCCCATTTCGGCAGCGTCCGGGCACGGCCCACGCTCTTGCGCCAGCATCAGGCTCGCTTCATTCGCCTTGGCGTTGATGTGCTTGAACATTTTGAGGTTCCACACCTTGGCCATGGCGCTTTCCAGCGCGATGCTCTTGCTCTGCAGGAAGGAGTGGAAACCCATCACGCCCATGCCGACCGAGCGTTCGCGGCTGGCGGAATATTTCGCCCGCGCCATCTCGTCCGGTGCGCGGTCGATATAATCCTGCAGGACATTGTCGAGGAAGCGCATGACGTCTTCGATGAATTGCTTGTCGCCGTTCCACTCGTCCCATTTTTCAAGGTTGAGCGAAGAGAGGCAGCACACCGCCGTGCGATCATTGCCGAGATGGTCGATCCCCGTCGGCAGAGTGATTTCCGCGCAGAGATTGGAGGTCGAAACCTTCAGCCCCAGCTCGCGGTGATGCTTGGGCATCATGCGGTTCACTGTATCGGAGAAGACGATATAGGGCTCACCCGTGGCCAGCCGGTTTTCGACCAGCTTCTGGAACAGGGCGCGCGCATTCACTGTCTTGCGCACGGAGCCATCCTTGGGGCTGATGAGGTCGAAATCATCACCCGCGCGCACCGCCTCCATAAAGGCATCGGTCACCAGCACGCCGTGGTGCAGGTTCAGCGCCTTGCGGTTGAAATCGCCCGAAGGTTTGCGGATTTCGAGGAATTCCTCGATCTCCGGATGGTGTACGTCGATATAGCAAGCGGCACTGCCACGGCGCAGCGAACCTTGCGAAATGGCCAGCGTCAGACTGTCCATCACGCGCACGAAGGGGATGATGCCGCTGGTCTTGCCATTCAGGCCAACCGGCTCGCCAATCCCGCGGACATTGCCCCAATAGGTGCCGATGCCACCGCCCTTGGAGGCGAGCCAGACATTCTCGTTCCAGGTGCCAACGATCCCGTCGAGGCTATCGGACACGGAGTTCAGATAGCAGGAAATCGGCAGGCCGCGCGTGGTCCCGCCATTGGAAAGCACCGGCGTGGCGGGCATGAACCACAGGCTGGAGATGTAATCATAGAGCCGCTGCGCATGATCCTGATCATCTGCATAGGCATCGGCCACGCGGGCGAAGAGGTCCTGATAGCTTTCACCGGGAAGGAGATAGCGATCGGTCAGCGTTTCCTTGCCGAATTCGGTCAACAGATCATCGCGCGAATTATCGATGACGATGGTGAAGCGGCGATCCATCACCTTCTTGCTGTCATCCTGCACTGCGGCCTTGGCCATTTCAGCCATGGCACCTGCCATCGCTTCGCCCGCCTTTTCAGAGACGAGCGCATCGCTGCCTGTGTCTGCCTGATCCATGCTTACTGCCGCTTTCTTCGCCTTGGGGGCCGGGTCGGCCGGAGCTTTCACGTCCATCATGTCCTGCTCCAGCGCCATCGCTGCCTCATCGCTTGCCTTGAATTCCATTACGCCCCGCTCGCCCCTTAAGTGATCATCGCCACCCGGCCATGATGTTCCGCATGTGTTCGACTCAGCGA
>JAGREF010000144.1:1909-2711 GCA_020446665.1 Sphingomonadaceae bacterium | reverse complement strand
TCGCGACGATGTGGGGCGGTTCGCTTGAGTTCAAGAGCCCGATGGTATGGGCGCTGGGCTTCATCTTCCTGTTCACCGTGGGCGGTGTGACCGGCGTTGTGCTCGCCAATGGCGGCGTGGACGACAACCTTCACGACACCTACTACGTGGTTGCTCACTTCCACTATGTGCTGTCGCTGGGTGCCGTGACCGCAATGTTCGCCGGGTTCTACTACTGGTTCCCGAAGATGAGCGGCAAGATGCATAGCGAGCTGCTGGCGCATATCCATTTCTGGGTGTTCTTCGTGGGCGTGAACGTGATCTTCTTCCCGATGCACTTCCTGGGCCTGCAGGGCATGCCGCGCCGTTACCCGGACTATACGGCTGCCTATGCCTACTGGAACGAGATCGCGACGCTGGGTTACAAGATCATGGCCGTTTCGATCCTCATCTTCTTCATCAACATCATCTACGCGCTGGTGGCTGGTAAGAAGGCTGCGCCCAATTACTGGGGTGAAGGGGCAACGACGCTGGAATGGACACTGTCCAGCCCGCCGCCGTTCCACCAGTTCGAAACTCTTCCGGTGATCGACGACAAGGGTCAGCCGGTTACCGCCTGATCCGCCGGGTCCCCATGCGGTGATGGGCATGGGGAAACACAAAACCGAAAAGGGGGGGCGCGCCGGGATCGGTGCGCCCTCCTTTTTGAAAGACCACAGGGCCGCCACCGGGCAGATCAGTGGGAAAGTGACGGGAATGCAAAGCGCAATGACCACCGCGAAACAGGCTTTGCCGGCTGACTGGCGCGATTTCTTCGCGCTGA
>JAGREF010000144.1:0-1898 GCA_020446665.1 Sphingomonadaceae bacterium | reverse complement strand
TGGTGATCTTTACCGGCCTGTGCGGCCTGCTCGCTGCACCCGGGACCATTCATCCGGTGATCGGCTTTACAGCGGTGCTGTGCATTGCCCTTGGCGCAGGCGGTGCGGCTGTGCTGAACCAGTGGTGGGAAGCCGATATTGATGCGCAGATGAAGCGCACGGCGCAGCGCCCGCTCCCGGCGGGCCGGATGCATCGTGACGATGCGCGCGATTTCGGGATGTTCCTGTCCGGAACTTCCATAGTGGTGATGGGGCTGGCCGTGGGCTGGCTGGCCGCTGCGATCCTGGCCTTTTCGATCTTCTACTATTCCGTGATCTACACCATCTGGCTGAAACCCCGTACGCCGCAAAACATCGTGATTGGCGGCGGGGCAGGGGCTTTCCCGCCAATGATCGGCTGGGTCGCGGTGACCGGCGATGTCACTTTGATGCCGGTGCTGCTCTTTGCGATCATCTTCTTCTGGACCCCGCCGCATTTCTGGGCGCTCGCACTGTTTGTAGAGACGGACTATGCCAAGGCTGGCATTCCCATGATGCCGGTGGTGCATGGTGACGGGCCAACGCGGACTCAGATTATTATCTACACGCTGGTGTTGTTGCCGATTGCAGTCGCGCCGTGGTTTGTCGGTGGCACGGGCGCGATCTATGGCGTGTCTGCACTGGTGCTGTCGCTGGGCTTTTTCGGCCTTGCCATCCCCGTCAGCCGCCGCCGGTCGGATCAGGTGACCGACAAGATGAAGGCTGAAAAGCGGCTGTTTGCCTATAGTGTCTTTTATCTCTTCGCCCTGTTTGCTGCCCTGGTGGCAGATCGCCTGCTGGCCAGTTTTGGAGTTTTCGCATGACGCCCGAGGAAGAGGCTGAATTCATTCGCCGCCGCAAATCGCGCAATATCGTGCTTGGTCTGGTGCTTGGCTTCTTTGCGGTGCTGTTTTACGCGATCACCTTCGTGAAAATGGGGGCCTGACCACCATGGCGAGCGCGCCCGGCCTTACACAGAGAAACGCCCGGACCGGCTTTCTGGCCTTCTTGGGCGCTGCCGCAATGCTGGGGCTGGGTTTCGCGGCTGTACCGCTCTACAATCTGTTTTGCCGGGTGACAGGCTTTGCCGGAACCACGCAGGTCGCCACAGAGGCAGAGGCGGATCTGGCCGAAAAAATGGCAGCCAGTGCTGGCGGCAGGATGATCTCGATCCGCTTCGACGCATCGACCGCGCGCGATCTGCCGTGGACATTCAAGCCGGTACAGGTGACCGATAATGTCGCGATCGGTCAGCGTGACATGGCCTTCTATACCGCCCGCAACAATTCCAGTGTCCCCATCACCGGCACGGCGACATTCAATGTCGAACCCGAGCAGGCGGGGCGCTATTTCAACAAGATCCAGTGTTTCTGCTTCACGGAACAGACGCTCCAGCCGGGCCAGCAGGTCGAAATGCCGGTGCTCTATTTCGTTGATCCGGCAGCGCTGGATGATCCGAATATGAAAGATGTCGAGCAGATCACGCTCAGCTATACATTCCACAAAGCGAAGGATTCCACGCAGTAGGCTCTGGACCTCGCTGGACTGTCGCATTAAGGCCGATCAAAATTTACCGGGGACGAAAGACTCATGGCTGGTACTGTAAACCACGATTATCACATTCTGCCGCCTGACATCTGGCCGCTGGTTGGCTCGCTGTCGGCGCTGACCTTCACCAGCGGTATGGTGCTGTACATGCACGAAATGGCCAATGCCTGGCTGGTGCTGGGCCTCGGCATTGCCGGGCTGATCGCCACTTTCTTCAGCTGGTTCTCCAATATCGTGAAAGAGGCGGAAACCGGCCATCACACGCCGGTGGTGCAGCTGCATATGCGCTATGGCATGATCCTGTTCATCGCTTCGGAAGTGATGTTCTTTGT
>JAGREF010000143.1 GCA_020446665.1 Sphingomonadaceae bacterium | reverse complement strand
GCCAGTTTTGCAAGCAAGGGCGGATGGAGCGCTCCGAAGCTGGTGATATTGCGTTTTGATCCTGATTCCCGCTCGGCCACGGCCCTTCGCCGCGCCGATCCGGACTGGGCAACGCAGATGGCCGCTTCTTCCCGGCGAGACATGGTAACACACCACCCCATCCCCTCAGAGGGAGGGTCGCAGGCGCAATGAGGCGCTCGCGGCCATTCTCCCCCTCCGCTCATGATTACAGGAGCAAGACCCACGCCTATGACACAGGCGCAATCCCAGTCGGCAGAGACCGGCTCAGACACTGCAATGGCCGGTGCGATGGCCCCTATCGAGGCTGAACCCGGTTCCCAATTGGAACTGGTGCTGCACCAGCTTGACGAAGATCAGGCACAAGATCTGGTCGTGGTGCCACTGGCGGGCAAATCCTCCATCGCTGATCACATGGTGATTGCGTCGGGCCGTTCGTCGCGCCAGGTCGCATCCATGGCGCAGAAGCTCGCGGAAAAGCTGAAACAGGCTGGCTTCGGCCCGGCCCGGCTGGAAGGCTTGCCGGCGGCAGATTGGGTGCTGATCGATGCCGGTGATGTCGTGGTCCACCTGTTCCGCCCCGAAGTACGCAGTTTCTACAATCTCGAACGCATGTGGGCGATCGGGGATGAGACCCCGCCCCGCGCAGCCGGTCGGGCCTGAATTCCTGCGCGCTGCGCCTGCGGGCGCGGCGGAGCAGACAATTGCCAGCAGGGCGCCGAGTGTGCAAAGCTGATTTGACGCTGAAATCCGGGCCCATTCCATGCTTCTCCACCTGATTGCTCGTGGCAAGATCGGCCGCTCGCCGGAAGCGGAGCTGGTCGCGCGCTATGAGAAGCGGATCACATGGCCGGTAAAGCTGACAGAATTGCCGGAAACAGGCGGGCGCGTGGCTGACCCGCAAACACCCTGCCGCACTGTGCTGCTCGATGAAAAGGGCAAGAATCTCTCTTCAGAAGATTTCGCTGAAATCCTCGGTCGCTGGCGTGATGATGGCGTGCGCGAAACGCGTTTCGTGATTGGCGCGGCAGACGGTCATAGTGACGAAGAGCGCGCCGAGGCAGATTTGCTGCTCGCCTATGGCAAGGCCACCTGGCCGCATTTGATGGCGCGCGCCATGCTGGCGGAACAGCTCTATCGCGCAACGGCCATCCTTGCCGGCCATCCCTATCATCGGGCGGGGTGAGCGCATGAACCCTGCCCTTCGCTTTGCCTTGCCAGTGCTCGCCGCTGCCGCTCTCCCGGCGCTGGTGCTGCTCACGCCTGCGGGGGCACAACAGGATGCCGGTTTCGAAGATGTCGGGGAAACCCGGGACGCGATGCAGCGCGCCCGGGCACAGGCCAAGGCAGCAGAGCAACGCGGCGAAAGGCTGGAGGCAGAAGCGCGCGCTGCAACAGAAGCGGCAGAGAAGACAGCGCGGGAAGCGGCTGCTCTGGCGGCGCGGATCCAGCAGGCTGAAGCCGATATTGCTGTTAATGAAGCGCGTATCACGCTGGTCAACCAGCAGCGCGACAAGCTGGCCCGGCGGCTGGCGGAACGGCGCGGGCCGTTACTGCGACTGACCGCGAGCTTGCAGAAAATGTCGCGCCGTCCACTCGCCTTGTCGGCCTTGCGCCCCGGCTCGGTGCGCGATGCTGTTTATCTGCGCGCCATGCTGGAAACGACCTTGCCGCAGGTGCGCCAGCGCACGGCTGCTTTGCGAGCCGAGATTGAGCGCGGCAAGGCGCTGGAGCGCGAAGCGCGCGCGGCGCTGGCCGATTTGCGCGCCACGGAAAGCCAGCTGGATGACCGGCGCAAACAGCTTGCTGCCGTGGAAACGCGCCAGCGGCTCGAATCGCGCCGTGCCAGCGGAGCGGCGGATCGCGAAGCCGAGCGGGCGCTGGCTCTGGCCGAGGAAGCCCGCGACCTGGATGGTCTCGTCGCGCGGCTGGGTGAAGCCGGTTCGCTGCGCAAGGAACTGGCCAGCCTGCCCGGTCCGATCATCCGCCCCCCGCGCCCGGAAGCGAGCGAAGTGGTGGCGGAGAGCACGGCTGCGCCCGCCGCCATGGCGGTGCGTCCGCCGGATGGCTTCCAATTGCCGGTGGCGGGGCGCACCATAGTCGGGTTCGGCGCACCGGTTGAAGGCGGGGTGACCAGCAAGGGGCTGTCACTTGCACCGCGCAATGGCGCCCAGATTGTCGCCCCGGCTGCCGGGAGGGTGGCCTTTGCCGGGCCCTATCGCGGCTTTGGGCGGATCGTCATTATCGAGCATCCCGGCGGCTGGACCAGCCTGATTACCGGCCTCGCGCGCAATGATGTGGCCGTGGGCGAAGAGCTGCTAGGTGGCGCGCCTCTGGGCGTGGCCGGGGTGGATCGCCCGGTGGTGACGCTGGAATTGCGGCGGCAAGGCGAACCGGTGAACCCGCTCGATTTCCTTTAATCCTTTGCTCTTGCTGCTTCCCGCAATGGCACATCGCGAACGCTGCCAAATCCTCATCTGGCATTCAGGCAAGGTCAGCGATACACTGCGCGTCAAAGGATAGGTGACCCATGCCCAAATTCGCTGCACTTGCCCGTTCTGCTGCCTTGGTGACAGCCGTCGCGCTGATCCCCGCCACCAGCGCTACTTTCGCGCAGGTAGATGGCCGCGCAGGCCCGGAATTTTCCAAGCTGTTTGCTGTCTATCAGCGGGTGAAGGCGAATTATGTCGAGGAAGTGGATGACGACAAGCTGATCAAGGGCGCGATCAACGGCATGCTCGCCTCGCTCGATCCGCACAGCTCCTATCTTGACGGGTCGGACCTGCAGCGGCTCGAAACCATGATCGATGGCAATTACTCCGGCCTTGGCCTGTCGGTCGGCATGGAAGATGGTGCGGTCAAGGTGATAAGCCCCTTCCGCGGCAGCCCGGCTGAACAGGCAGGGATGAAGGCAGGCGATTATATCACCCATCTCGATGGCAAGCTGATCTATGGCAGCGATCTGGATGAAGCAGTCAGCCAGATGCGCGGCCCGGCAGGTACCTCGATCCGCCTGACCGTGTTCCGCCCCGGCCGTGACGAGCCCTTTGATGTGACGGTAACGCGCGGCGTGATCGAGCTGGAGCCGGTGACCTGGGAATTGCAGCCGGGCAATATCGGGGTGATTACCGTCAATGAATTCTCTCGCGATGTCGGCTCGGACGTATTCGAAGCGTGGAATGCCATGCGCGAAAAGGCGCCTGGCCGGATTGACGGGCTGGTGCTGGATTTGCGTTCCAATCCCGGCGGTTCGCTGGATGAAGCGGTCGCCCTGTCTGACCTGTTTCTGGAGAAAGGTCGGATCGTTTCACAGCGCGGCCGCGCCCGCGGGGAAACGCTGCTCTATGATGCCGAAACCGTCTATCGCGGTGCGATTGCGCGCGGTGTGCCGATGGTGGTGCTGATCGATGCCGGCTCTGCCTCTGCCTCCGAAATCGTGGCCGGCGCGCTGCAGGATCATCGCCGGGCGGTGATCATGGGTGAGCGCAGCTTTGGCAAGGGCAGCGTGCAGACTTTGCTGCCGCTGGGCCGCGATGCTGCGCTGAAACTGACCACGGCGCGCTATTACACGCCGTCGGGCCATTCGGTGCAGGAAGGCGGGATCACGCCGGATATTCGCGTGCCGCAAATGTCGGACCCCGATCTGGCCAAGCGCGCCAAGTTCCAGCTGCGTGAAAGCGATCTGCGCGGGCATCTGATCAATGAGGCCGCGCTGAAGGATGAAGAGCTGGAGAAAGACAAGCTCGACGATCCGCGCTTCCAGGTGACAGCAGCAGAATTGGAAGCCAAGGGGATCAAGGATTTCCAGCTCAATTATGCGCTGGAAACGCTCCGCCGGACCGCTCCGGGCCGGGTTGCTGCGCGCCGATAGGAAATCTTGCCTGATGCTTTCCGCACTGAATCAGCGCCATGCGCAGCTGCTTGCGATCCTGCTTCCTGCGGCCTTGCTGGGCGGGGCCTATATTTCGCAATATGTGTTTGGCCTGTTTCCCTGTGAAATGTGCTGGTGGCAGCGATACCCGCATTTTGCCGCGCTGGCCCTCGGGCTGATAAGCCTTGCCGTTCCTCCGCGCCGCCTGTGGGTGGCGCTGGCTGCGCTGGCGATTATCGCTTCGGGGCTGATCGGGGCCTTCCATGCCGGGGTCGAATATGACTGGTGGGATGGCATAACCGCCTGCACCACGCCTATTGGCGAAGGCGGCGGCAATGCGATGGATGCGATCATGAATGCGCCGATCATCCGCTGCGATGTTGCGCCCTGGACGCTGATGGGCATCTCGCTTGCTGGCTATAATTTCCTCATTTCGACATTTGGCGGGCTTGCAATCCTGTGGCTGCTCGGGCGAAAGACACCGGCATGAGCAAGAGCGACACCAAAACCATGATCCGGGTTGATCAGGCCGGAGAATTCGGCGCGACCCGGATTTATGCCGGGCAACTCGCCGTATTGGGTGATCGGGGCCCGCATGCCGCCGAAATTCGCCACATGGCAGAGCAGGAGCGCGTTCATCGGGAAAAATTCGATGCGCTGATGGCGCGTCGCGGTGTGCGCCCCACGGCCTTGCAGCCATTCTGGTCAGTCGCTGGGTTCGCGCTGGGGGCTGGCACTGCGCTGATCGGGCCGGAAGCCGCGATGGCCTGCACCGCTGCCGTCGAAGAAGAGATTGACCGGCATTATTCCGCGCAGCTTGATGAGCTGGAGGCCAATGGCGATGATCCGGAGCTCGCCGGAATGATCGAGGAATTTCGCGAGGAAGAGCGCGAGCATCGCGATGCCGCGCTGGCTGCCGGGGCGGAACGGGCGCCAGCCTATCCGCTCTTGTCGGGCGCGATCCGGCTGGGCTGCCGCGCAGCGATCAAGCTGGCTGAACGGATCTGAACGCCGCTTTTGACCCTGCGCAATGCGCGCAATTCCCGCTTCGCCCATGATCTTCATATGGAGTTCAGCGCGCGGCGTGTTTATGATGCCCGCCATATGATGCGAAGGATATGTTCCGTGATGAAATCCCTGCTTTCCGCCACGCTGCTTGCTACCGGTGCCGTGCTGGCCATGCCCGCTCAGGCGCAGGACCAGCCGGGGGACAAGGTCAATATGGTCATCATCTATGGCGAGGATGAATGCCCGCCCTCCAGTGATGACGTGATCAATGTCTGCGCGCGCAAGGCAGAGAGCGAGCGTTTCCGCATCCCCGAGACCCTGCGTCAGAGCGATGCCCCCGATAATGTTGCCTGGACCCAGCGCGTGGATCGCTATGAAACGGTGGGCAAGTTTGGCGCGCTGTCCTGCTCCCCCACCGGCGCGGGCGGCTTTACCGGCTGTACGCAGGCGCTGGTCGACGCGGCCTATGGCGAGAAAAAGGAAGCGCCCGGCATCCGTTTCAGCCAGCTGATCGATGCCGAACGGCAGGATCGCCTGTCCACTATCGACGCTGAAGCCGCAGCCGAGCAGGAACGGGTCGAACAGATCGAAAAGCAATATGAAGCGCGGCTGGAAGCGGAACGCAATGCGCCGTTGCCGGGTGAGGAAGCCAGTGCACCGCCGACCGATCTGATCACGCCGCCTTCCGAACCCGACTCTGAATAGGCCGCGTTAACCAAATTGCGCTAAGGGGCTTGGCATGACCGAACCCCGCAAGATCCTCACCGTTTTCGGCACACGCCCGGAAGCCATCAAGCTTTTCCCGCTCGTCCACGCACTGGATGCCGATCCGCGCTTTGTCTCGCGTGTCTGTGTCTCGGGCCAGCATCGCGGGATGCTCGATCAGGTGCTGGAAATTGCCGGGATCACCCCGCATCACGATCTCGATCTGATGCAGCCCAACCAGACGCTCGACATGCTGACAGCCAATCTGCTCACCGGCATTGGCACGGTGCTGGATGAGGAAAAGCCTGACATTGTCATCGTGCAGGGTGATACCGCCACGGCCATGTCCGGCGCGCTGGCGGCCTATTACCGCCAGATTCCCGTTGCCCATGTCGAGGCCGGGCTGCGCAGCGGCAATATCCATCATCCCTGGCCGGAAGAGGTCAATCGCAAGATTGTCGGCAGCTTCGCCGCGCTCCATTTTGCGCCAACGGAAACGGCGGCTGCGGCGCTGCGGCGCGAGAATGTCGATCACGCCACCGTCCATGTCACCGGCAACACGGTGATCGATGCTCTCTACTGGATTACAGGCCAGATTCGTGAAAATCCGGGCCTTGCCAGCGGCTTGGCAGAGCTGGAAGCGCGCTTTGCTGGCAAGCGGATCATTGGCGTGACCAGCCACCGGCGCGAGAATTTTGGCGGCGGGATGGAAGCCATTGCCGATGCCATCACCCGCATTGCCGCGCGTGACGATGTGGCGATGATCTTCCCCGTCCATCTCAACCCCAATGTGCGCAAGGTGATGAATGAACGGCTGGCAGGCATGGACAATGTCGCGCTGATCGAACCGCTCGACTATCCGCATTTCGCGCGGCTGCTCGACATTTGCACGCTGATGCTGACCGATAGTGGCGGCGTGCAGGAAGAAGCGCCAGCGCTGGGCAAGCCGGTGCTGGTGATGCGCGAAACGACCGAGCGGCCAGAAGGGGTGGAGGCCGGTACCGCAATGCTGGTGGGCACGGATGCCGACCGGATCGTGGCCGAATGCACCCGCCTGCTCGACGATGCAGAGGCCTATGCCGCCATGTCGCGCGCGCATAATCCCTTTGGCGATGGGCATTCGGTGGAACGGATCGTGGAACTGCTGGCGAAATAAATCTTCCTGTTTGCAGGGAGATTTATCGCATCGTTACCGCTATATTTACCCCTTGCTGCCAAGGCTTTCCCGGAAAACAACTTCACGGGAAATCCCATGCGCGGCGAAGAAAAACCTCAGGTTTGTGTTATCGGGCTCGGCTATATCGGCCTGCCCACGGCGGCGGTAATCGCCCGGGCCAATTGCCCGGTGCTCGGCATTGATGTGTCGGAAAAGGTCGTCGAGACGATCAATCGCGGCGAAATCCACATTGAGGAAGTCGATCTTGATGGTCTGGTGCGCGGTGTCGTGCAGCGCGGCCTGCTCAAGGCGTCCACCCAGCTGGCCCCGTCCGATGTATTCGTGATCGCCGTGCCGACCCCGTTCGAACATGATGGCAAGCATACGCCGGACATTTCCTATGTCATGGCAGCCACCACGGAAATCGCGGCGGTGCTGAAAAAGGGTGACACGATCATCCTCGAATCCACTTCGCCGGTGGGCACGACGGAAAAAGTGCGTGACCATATTGCCGGTCTGCGCCCCGATCTGAAGCTGCCCGGCCTGACCAGTGATACGCCGGACGTGGCGATTGCCTATTGCCCCGAACGCGTTCTGCCGGGCAGGATTCTGGAAGAGCTGACCAATAATGACCGCTCCATCGGCGGCATTACCCCGCGCTGCGCGCGCAAGGCGCTGGCCTTCTACAAGCGTTTCGTGCGCGGCACTTGCGTGACCACCGATGCCCGCAGCGCGGAGATGTGCAAGCTGGTGGAAAACAGCTTCCGCGATGTGAATATCGCCTTTGCCAACGAGCTTTCGATGATTTCCGACCAGATGGGTCTGGATGTGTGGGAAGTGATCCGGCTGGCCAATCGCCATCCGCGCGTCAATATCCTCCAGCCCGGCCCCGGCGTCGGCGGCCATTGCATCGCGGTGGACCCGTGGTTCATCGTCCATGGCGCGCCCGAGCAGGCGAAAATGATCAAGTCTGCGCGCGACATCAATGATGCCAAGATGCACCATGTCGTCGCCCGTGCGAGCGAGCTGGTGGAAGCCAATCCGAACGCCAAAGTCGCCTGTCTGGGCCTGGCCTTCAAAGCCAATATTGACGATTTCCGCGAAAGCCCGGCGCGCTTTGTCGCCTCGCGGCTGGCCCAGCAATTTGGCGAGAGGATCAAGATCGTCGAGCCCTATGCTGCTGAACTGCCGAAGGAATTTGACGGCACCGGGGCGGAATTGATCGACATTGACAGCGCGCTGGAAGAATGCGGCGTGCTGATCGTGCTGGTCGATCACGATGTCTTCCGCGTGATCCCGCATGAGGAACGCGCCGGAGCCGCCGTCTACGATACGCGCGGCATCTGGCCCGATGCGCAATTGGTGCCGGACAAGCCCGGATTGCGTCTCGCAAGCTGAACGTTCCATGCCTCGTCATTGCGATCCCGGCCTTGGGCCGGGGGAAGCAATCCAGAGCGTAACGCGGGACGCCCTGGATTGCCGCGTCGCTTCGCTCCTCGCAATGACGAACGATTTTGGTTGTCCAACCTAGATATATTTCACCGTTCTGGCGAAGCCGGGCACATGGCGGCGCAGCACGCCGTTGAGCCCGTATAGCGCCAGCATAGCGGCGGCATGCGGGGCGGACAGGCCCTGCTGCTCGCGATACATGGCCCAGGCATATCGCGCGAGCCCCGCCTTGTTGCGCGAGAGCGACCCCTCGCGCAGGCGATAGCGGGCAAGCACTTCGTCGAGCCCTAGCGCAGGCCCGCCAATGCGGATCAGTTCCAGCCATGTCGCCCAGTCCTGCCGCTTGCGCAATTCGGGCATGAAGACCTTGCCGGTCGCCTGCGTGTCATAAATTGCCGTCAGGCACCCGATCACGCAGCAGCGCAGGATCAGCCCGCGCCCGGCCTCGCGCGGCACCGGCAGGCGGCGCAGAATCTCGCCGCTTTCGCTGATTTCCTCATAGGCGGAATAGGAGAAACCCGCGCCGGTCTCTTGCATGAAACCCAGCTGGCGGCTCAGCTTGTGCGGCAGCCAGAGATCATCGCTGTCGAGAAAGGCGATATAGCGGCCGCGCGCGCGATCAATGGCGATATTGCGCGCCCGTGCGACCCCGCCATTCACCTCCAGCCGATGCACCTGCACGCGCGGATCGCCTTGCGCGGCCTCCAGTGCCGCCAGATCATCGCGCAGCGGTGAGCAATCATCCACCACCACCAGCTCCCAGTCCTCAAACTCCTGTGCCCGCACAGAGCGCACGGCATCGCCGATAAAGGGCGCCGTGTTGTGTGCTGGCATAACGATCGAGACGAGAGGCTTCATACCGGCGCGCTCCTATGCGGGGCGAAAGGAAAAACGGGCCGGGCCAGCGCGCGATATTGCGCCGCCAGCACCACCGGAAAGGCGAGCACGGCAAAATTGTCAGACAAATCGCCGGAGAAAAGCGCGCCGATCAGGATCACCAGCAGCGGGAAGTAGAACAGCCAGCGCGTGTGCCGGGCGATCCAGAAACTCGCCAGCACTAATGACGCCAACATCAGACCGTAAAACCCATGAAAAACATAGAGTTCCAGCGGCATATTATGCGGATAGGGGCTGCGCGCTGTCCAGGCGAAGGCCAGGTCGCGATAATCGAGGCCCCACCAGCCCGGCTCTGATCCCGCCAGCTTGCTCCATCCCACCAGCCGGTCGTCGCGGTCGAGATTTTCCAGCTTGTAGAGCACCCGCGAAATGAGGTTGGAATCGAGCACTGCCTGCCAGTTAAGCGCAAGCAGCGCAGCGCCAGCCGCCAGCAGAATGGCCCCGGCAGAACGCAGCATGCGCCACAGGCTTGTCCGCGCGAAATAGAGCGCGGCGGCAAACACGCCCAGCGCCCCGACCGACCCGGTGAGCATCATCGCCCCGGCGCTCAGGCCCGCAAAACCAAGTGAAAACCGCGCTTGCCAGCCACTCACGCTGCCCAGCCGCAACAGGGCGATGATGAAGCCAGTGCCGAAAAAGCGATAGAGCATGTTGGGGCCGAACAGCGACACCATCCGCCCTTCCTCGATCCTTGCGCTGGCGAGCAGCAGCAATGTGAAGCCCGCAAGCAGCATGTCATTGGCAAAGGGCCAACGTGCCTCGCGCTCGCGCAGCAGCAGGATGGCGAGCAATGCCGCCTTCCACGGCCAAAGCCAGTAGAGCTCAAAATAGGGGATGCCGATCTCTGGCGCGCGCATCGCCAGCGGCACCAGAGCGAGCAGCGCCAGCCACAGGCCGAACCCTCCGCCAGCCGCGCCAAGCCGAGGATCGCGCAGGAAAATTACCAGCCCCACCGGTACGGCGAGGATGAGAAAGATGTCGAACCCGCCCAATGTGGCATTGCCCGCCAGGGCAGCGATGCACAGGAAGAAAGCGGTGAAATTGGGCCGTCCGATCATGGCGCAAGCCTCGCCAGCAAGGGCACCAGCGCCAGCGCCGCGAGCAGGCGCATGACAAAGGCCCAGGCGATAAAGGGGCGGATCGCCTCGCTTCCCCGGTCGATCAGATCGGCCACGCGCTGTTCAACCAGAAACACATTCACCAGCGTGAACACGGTGTTGAACAGAAATCCCGAATTGGCGAAGGTCAGCCGCAATTGCGGATGCGTCGCGCTCCAGATCATTGGCACGGTCAGCCCGGCATAGCCGAAAAGCGCAGCGATAAAGGCTCCGGCCAGCGCCAATTTCTCGCCGCGCCCGAATCCGCCATGCGGCGCAAACAGCTCACGCGCGGGAATGCCGGGATTGAGCTTGTGCGCATAGACCGCGAACAACGCGACATTGGCCAGCGCCATCGCAGCGATCACGGTGGCGAGGCCCTGGGCAATGGCAGGGGCGGCCAGCCCGCTATCAATCGCCAGCGCAATGAAGAAGAAATAGGTCACCGCGCCAAAGCGGTTGCCCACCACCAGCTTCATCGCGTTGTTGTATCCTGTCGCCACCGCGCCGCGCCGCGCGCCGTGATATTTCGCCAGCAATTGTGCCTGCTCAAACAGGATCGCGACAAACAGCCCGCAACAGGCGAGCGCGAAAAGCGGCCCCGCATGCGGGCCGAGCAGCTCGGGCAAGCGCTCGATCACGGAGCAATCCGCTCCAGCGTGATGGCATCGAGCGCGATTTCGCGCCGTTCGTTGCTGGTGCTGCGCGCAAGAACGATATCCAGCGCGACATAGCGACAGGCCTCGCTCACGCGCAGAATGCCCGCTTGTCGGTTGGATGTGACGGGCAGGGCAGCGAGTGCCCCGCGCTGCCCGCCGCGCATGCAATTGGCCGCCAATTGCACGCCGTCACCCTGCGCTTCTATCCCTGCAACAAGCGTGTAGCTGAGCCGATAGCTGCCGGGTGCCAGCACTACCAGCTGGCTCGCCGCGATCCCTTCGGCTTGCGGTGCGGCGCTCAGGCTCAGGACGCTCCGGTCAAGCAAGACCGCATGATCCGCACCGGGGAAGAGCCGCCAGTCAAACGGCCGACCCTCCGGCTCCTGTGCAAACTGCCCATTGCGCAGGCCAGACCCGCCGAAGCCGGGCACCACGCGCTGCGCCAGCTTCTCGGCCTGCGCATAGCGTCCCTGATTGACCAGTGCCTGCAAGATGAATTCATCATTGCGCCGCTGAGTCGCATCCTGTGCCTGCCCACGCGCCAGCCGCAGCGCGACAAGATTGTCGAAACCGGGCGGGAATTTCGCCGCCTCCTGCCAGAATTGTTCCGCCCAGTCCGGCTCCTGATCGAGCAAGGCGGCGATATTCGGGCGGGCCTCATCCAGCGCCAGCAGCTGCACGAATTGCTGCATCAGCGCCGGGCGCAATTGCGGCTCCAGCTTCATGATCGCGTCAAAATGGGCAAAGGCAGCGGGATAATCGCGTGCCATCACCCCCTCCTGCATCAACCATAGCCGCACAGCCGGATCGCGGCGGCTGAGGCTGAGCGAGAGGCGCATCAGGCTCGCAGCCTCGTCCGGAGCGGCTGCTTGCCGCGCCAGTGCGATATTGCGCAGCGCCTGCGCTGCAGTGGGTTCAGCGCGCAGCACGGCAAGCGACGTCGCTTCCATTCCGGCGGCATCCTGCGGGCGCATGGCGGCACCGGGCTGCAAGGCGTCATCGCCCAGCGTCCCGCCGGAAATCCGCTCCAGCGCCAGCGCGTCACCCGGCCAGAGGCTGGCGGCCTGTGCCGGGGCACTCTGGCGCAGCACTGCCCCCGCTGCTAGCAGCGCAGAAAGCATCGCCAGCCCGGCCGCGACTGAACCTATGGCGGCCAGCAATGGCGCAGGAGGCAGGCGCGTTTCAGCCTTCGCTGCCATAGCCATATCCATAGCCGTAG
>JAGREF010000142.1 GCA_020446665.1 Sphingomonadaceae bacterium | reverse complement strand
GCTGGAACATCTGGTCGCGCGCCACTTGCGGGTTGTAGGTCGCGAAATTGCGCGTCTCCTTACCCTCGAAATGGTGCATCTTGGTCTTCCAGTTGGCTTCGATCGGCAAATGGCACCCGCCGCAGGATGTGGTCCAGGAAAGGTGGCAGGTGAAACATGCCATTTCCGGGTCCTTGTGTGCCCGCTCATCGGGCGCGATACCGGTGCCAAAGGCGAAATTGCCATCCTCTGCCCCGCTCGCGCTCATCAATTTGGCGCGGGCTGATTTGGGGTTGAAGCAGGGCCCGGCATTGGTGCTTTCATTGAGCACGCATTCGGGCAGCGTCGGATCGACGGAATCCTTGGCCAGGCTGACCCGCCATTCCAGCTTGGGATCGAGCAGCGAACGCTGGATCAGCACACGGCGGCCAGTCTCGTCATATTGCCATTCAAACCGGCGCTGGCCATCCGGGTTGCGCAGCAGGGCCAGATTATTGCCCTTGGGCGGCGCAGCGGGTCCGCTGGTCAGCAGATTGGGATAGGCATCAGCCGTGCCGTGGCAATCCTTGCACCCGATTTCGATGGCATTGGCGACTTCGCCATAGATCAGACCATTGCCATGGCTGTCCTGCGCAAAGTGGCAATCGGCGCATTGCATCCCCTGTTCGGCATGAATATCAAACATATGCACGGCCTTGCCGGGATTGGTGCCGACCTCGACAAATTTGCCTTCATCGCCCTTGCGCCATTTTTCCGGATCGTCCGGGTCGACCACCTTGCCATAGGCATCGAGCAGATTGCCTTCGCGGTCACGCTTGAAGATGGCGCGGAAGTTCCAGCCATGGCCGTGATAATCGGCAAATTGCGTGTCCTTGAGCTGCGGATTGAGGTCATAGACATTGCGCAGGAAATCGAGATCCGCCCAATTGCCCTTCGGCGCGGCCCCTTCCGGGTTGCGTTCCAGAACCTTGTGCACTTCGTCAGCGGTGGGGAATTTCTGGTCCTTCGGCCACATGGATGGCGCATCGGATTCATAATCCCACATAGTGTAGCCGAGGAAGGAATTCAGGAAGATATTCGGCTGGTGCATGTGGCAGTTCATGCATTGCGAAGTGGGGATGGAGCGCGTGAAGACATGCTGGAGCGGGTGCCCCTTCTCCTTCATCATGCCTTCCTGATCGCCATCACCGCCGCCATGGACGTCGCCGCTCTTGCCGCCATCATGCGCATCACTGGAACCATGCGTGTCATGCCCGCCCGCTGGCTGCATCTTGCCGGCAATGGTCGGGTCAGTGGTGATCGACTGCCCATCGCGCCCGAATTTCGCATAGGTCAGGCTGTGGCGCGGTTCGCGGTCATTGGCATAGACCACATGGCAGGCTGCGCAGCCAGAATGGCGATAGTCGCCCGGTTGGTCATTGGTGCCCATGAACCACATGAAGGGATCGTTGAGGCGGGTCTTGTGGATGTTCAGCACCGGGATCGCGACGCGCAGACCCGTGGCCGGGCCGCGGCTCGATTGCTTCAGGTCCGGGCGGCCCGGCTCCTCCAGCCGCTGGATCAGCCCGGTCGGATTGGGCAAGCCGATTTCGGGGAATTGCGAGGCAATATTGCGCCCGCCGCGCTCAAACACGCGGAAGACGTCGCCCGGGGGGATCACCGTCCAGTGCGGCAGCGGGTAGAGCGTGCCCAGCGCCCCGCGCGATGCCTGCCGTTCTGTCACCTTGCCCGGCGTATCGCCCGGACTTTCGATTTTCGCAGCCAGCCCGTCGCGCGTATAGGCTTCGCCAAAAATGTAATTCTTGAAGGGAACGATGCCGTTATTATAGGCCGCGCCGCCCCACAGCATGGCGCCCGATGCCATGATCGAGCGTTCTGCTGCTTCGATCGTGGCGAGATGGCATGATCCGCAGGCTTCGCGCACGACGCGGTAATCAGACGGGTTCACAAAGCGGATGAATTCCGGCGCTTCCTTGTTCAGCAGTGCATAGGTGCGCGCCGGATTGGCGGAAGAGGGATAATGCCAGGCATCCGGATATTTGGGCAGCACATGCGCCGCTTCGCGCGCTGCGACATAATCGGGGTGGTCATGCGGCAGATCGGGATTGCCGCTGATGGAGACATTGCCGCCATGGCAATCGGTGCAGCCCAGCTTCACCGCCGGGGTTTCGTGCATGTCCCACATGCCTTCCCAGGTGCCATGCGGGTCGTGGCAGCTTTTGCAGCCCGCCGATTTCGCTTCGACCATGGCATCGGTCTGCATTTCCGGAGCGGCAGGTGCCTTGACCAGCGAATAGTCCCGCTTGACGGCTTTTTCGCCGCCAGAAGCCTGCAGCTGGCCCACGGAAAAGGCCACACCGAAAAGTGCGAAAGCAGCCCAGAAGGCGAGGAGGCGATAAATGCGCATCAGTAGGAAAAGGTCACGTTTGCCAGCACCGAATAATAATTGCGGTCATTACCGAGATTGTCGAACAGGTCGCGGAAACCCCCGCCGGAAAGCAGCGCCGCGCCCGACAGGCGCACGACGATGTTCTGGGTTGCCTTGGGCCGCCAGATCGCCGCCGCCGACAGATCCCAGCCAATATCCTTGGGGATGGAACCTTCGTTGCGCAGCGCCTGCATCACTGCGGTATCTTCAAACCACAGATGATTGGCATTGGCCGACACACGCAGTTCCGGCGACAGGTCGAAATCGGCCCCTGCCCCCACCAGCATCAGCCCGGGATTGTTGAAGTTGGACTGGCCCTGTTCCTTGCTCGACCGCAGCGAGTTGAGGATGCCGTTACGGCCATTCACGCTGATGACGCGCCCGCCCCCGGCAAAGGGGATCGTCTGGCGCACCCAGTAAGAGGTGTCTGCCCCGGCAAAGACCGGGTTTTCAAAGATCGCGTCAAACCCGCCTTCGGTATTGTCATAGGGGTCGCTGTCCCCGCTGGCATAGGCGCCGGAGAGGCGGAAACGCATCCAGTCCTTGTCATAGCTCAGCTCAGCTGCAGCAAAGAAAGCGCGGATATTGGCGGGCTGGCTGGTGAAGAAGCTGTTCCGGTCTTCCCCCAGCGCGGCATAGGCACTGGCCGTGACATTGATCCGCCCCACCCGGCCATCGGCATTATAGCCGAGATAGACCACATCATAATCACGCCCGCGCAGATCGCCCAGCAAGGCGGGGCGCACGGGGAAGCCATTGTCGTCAATCTGGACGTCATTGCCTTCGCGATTGCGGTTATAAACGACGGTGAACTGGCTGGTCAGCGCCGGGATCAGGAAATCCTGGCGATAGACATTAGCGACGAACACGAAATCATCGCGCGGCTTCTGCAGGATCGCGTTGAGGCCGCTATTGGTATCTTTTTCCAGCCGCCAGAAAGCGCCCAGATTGAACTGCAGCCGGTTATTGTCGCGATTGCCGAAAATCCGGATGCCCAGCTGGTTGTCATTGAACAGGAAGCCACGGAAATCCGACTGGAAGGGCTGAATGCCGACCCGCGCCGAGATGAAATCAAAGCGCGAATTGTCGAACTGGCCAAAGTGGTAATCGACAAACGCCTCCTGCACACCGAGGAAATAATCCGTCCGGTGGGTTGGCTTGCTCGGTTCGACAAACAGCACGCGCCGTTCGGGCACATCGACATAATTGACGTTGAACGCCATGGTCAGACGATATTCGACAGTCGGCGGCTTGAACGCCGTCATCCCCTTCAGCAGCGCACCGCCGACGATGAAGGTCTGCGACAGGACCGTGCTGAAATCATTGCCGAACACGTCCAGCCGGTCCGGGTCCGCTGTGGTTTGCACCCCCACCGGAATGGGGAAAGTGCGCGGTTCGATCACTGTATCGCTGATGGCGTTGAGGACGAAGAACCAGTCATCCTCCTTGATCGGCAGCCATGGCACCTTGTCCGGATTGATCGGCCGGTCACCCTTATAGGTGTTCTGGTGATAGGGGTCCCAGATGCTCTCCTTCACCACGCCCAGCGTCTGGATCAGCCGCCAGCGATCAGGGATCGGTACCTGATCGGTTGGGAAAGCTTCGGGCGGTGGCGCGCGCACGGCGCCTTCATTGTCCTGGCTCGCGCGATCGGGCAGTTCATTATTATAGCCGGGCCGACGGCGGCCTTCGATCAGGTCCGGCTCTATCGGCGCAACAGTCTGCTCGTCATAGGGAATTTCAGCAACCGGCTCTGCCGCAGCTTCTACTGCCACCGGCTGCTCCGGCTCCTGCGGCGGCAATTCGCCGCTGGCGGCCTGCTGCAAGACGAGCGGGATGAGGAAGGGCGCGCTCATTACAGGCCCTGACACACATTCTGGTCGGCCGTGTCGAGGAACGGCGCGAAGGGGCAACTGACATAGCGCAGCCGGACCGAAGCCCCGCCCGCAAGGCTGACCACGATCCTGTCAGCCCGAATCGAAGGATCGGCATTGCCGATGCCACCCACCCGCAGCCCGGCATTATGCGTGCCGAGGAAGGCGACCATGTCATCCTGATCGATCCCGTCGCCCGACACGCCGATCCCGCCAACCAGCTGGTTACCGCGATAGATCGGCACGGAACCGGGGAAAATCTGGATGCCATTGGCAATGCGCGGTGTCCCCTGCGAGGTTGCCGGCAATTGCGTGCAACTGCGCGGCGTGTCCGCGCTTGTGCCATTATTGGCGATAAAGGCGACATGCGCACCGATATTGGGTGTCACGAGATCGGTTTGCAGGCCAACCGCGAAGGGGCTCCACTGGTTCGATTGCTCGACCGAAAGCGGCCCCGGCGGGCGCGCGACTTCACCATCGGGGAAGTAAGGCCGCGAAAGATTGCCGCCCGAGCGATCCGCAAAGGCGAAGGTGCCCGTCAGCGCCGTGGCATCATTGAGGAAAGTCCGCACGCGCTGGACATAGGCGGGAACATTGGCAACGCCCGGCACAACCGGAGTGGCCAGCAATTCACTGCCAGCCACCTGGTTGGAGAAGAATGTCGCCGTGCGCGCTTTCTGCAGCGAGACATCCGTGCCGAAGATCGGCCCGTCCGGCGAACGCACAAGGCCAAGGATCTGGCCGTTCGTATCGACAATGCTGATCGACGCCTGCATCCGGCTGTCCAGCGGGCGTCGGATCTGCGCGCGGGCGCGGGACAGGACAGTGAAAGCCTCTTCCAGCACCGCGCGAACTTCTGCGGCAGTAAGCGGTGTACCGACGGCAGCTCCATCTGTGCCGCCACGGATCGGATAGCGGTTATTGCCCGCACCATCGGTCAGCACAAAGGCATCGCGGTTGGAGAATTCCGCCGCTGTACTGGCGCGAATGCCGGAGGCCTCGCTGCCATAGGCGGTGCCCGCACGGAGCGTGCCATCGCTATAGCCTGCCACCGCCACCAGCCCGCCAAGTGGACCGTTTACCGCGCCAAAGCTGGTCTGGAGCGGGCCGATATCAGCGGCTGTCGCATCGCTGAAACGGAGCGTCGTGCCGTCCACCGGGATACGGTCAGCGCGGATTTCATCCGGCGGCAGGAAGCCCTGCGCCCCGGCAAAGGCGATGGCTTCATCATTATCCGCGTCGGTATCGAGGATATTGTCGTCATAGCCGTAATCGCCATCGCCCATCACGCCGATGCCGCCCACGACCAGACCGTTCTTGTAAAGCGGGAAGCCACCCGGATCAGCAGCAAGCCCCAGCGGCGAACGCTTGGGGCCGATCAGCGCGCCGGACCCGCCCATCGGGTTGAACCGCTCGGAAAGGTCGGAACAGGGCAACTGGCTGAACTGCACGCCAAAAAGCGGGCCGCTTTCCAGCCCCACCGATGTGGGCGCAGGCGGGAAATGCTGCTGCACAATCTGGCTAGCGGTGCGGCTGGAGAAGGCATTGCCACCGCTGGACAGATAGGCCCCGGTGATGGCTTTCGCGATCGCTGCGGCGGTGGAGGGAACCATGGCCCCCTGCAGCCCGATTTCCTGCCCGGCCGCGGCTTGCCCGCCAATCGTCTGCGTGCTGACCTTTGTCATGGCAGGGGCGCCGGTCATGCTGAACACGGCGAGCACATTGCCGACCCGGTCCGTCACTGCGATCACCGATGGCTGGCCCCGCGTCTGCGCTTCACCCGCAGCTTGAGCGATGATCTGCTGCACTTCAGCCGCGCTGAGAGCAACCTGCGCGGGCGGAGTGAACAAACCGCCCGTGGAAGTTCCGCCACCGCCGCCGCTACTGCCTCCGCCTGTGCTCCCGCCGCCGGTCGAGCCGCCGCCACTACCCCCGCCGCCGCCGCAGGCTGCGAGTGCCAGCGCCCCTGCGAGGCAGAAGAGTTTGCCGCCCAGCCCCCGCATCACCGCAAAGCTCCGATCGCACGGACTGCCCGGCCAAGTGAGGCGCGGAATTCCTTGGGACGATAGGCCTGCGGATTGCGCACTGCGGCATAGGCGCGGTTGATATCCGCTCTGATCCCAGCAGCCGCGCCATTGGTGATCCGCCCTTCCCGCACCAGGGAATTGAGCAGCGTATCCACCGCCATCACCGCCTGTGCCGATCCGGTATAGTCAGTAAAGCGCGCGCTGGTCGCTTCCGCCCCGATATTGGCGATGACCGTAAAGGCATCATTGCTGGAATAGCTGCGCCCGGCCAGCGCATCAGACAGCGCCCCGGCACTGTCACGCAAGCGGACAGCCGCCTTTTGCGATTCGGCCCTGCCCAGCCCCATCGAACGGTGGAAATCCTTGCTCGCTGCGTCAAAGCTGGCAGCGGCCCCGGGAGCCAGTGCCCGGCTGACGGCAGAGAGCATGATGATACTCTCATCATTATAAGGCGCCGTGCCAAAGGGGATCGGGCGGCCCGGATTGGTCTCGAAAGTGCGGGTCGCCTTGGGCCCGTCAAAAATCGGCCGATGGCAGCTATGGCAATCGAAGAAGTAATATTCAGGGAACAGCCCCTGCATCCCGAATTGCGGGCGGGCATAGAGATCGGTCGAGCGGCGCACCGCCTCGGCCTGGCCCACGGCCCACAGCTTCACACTGTCCAACCGCCCCTTGCGATCAACGTAATCGCCATCAATTTCGTGATGCTGCTGCAGCGCGCTGAACAGGTCGAGTTCGAAGGAAACGCGCGGATGGCCTGCCGCCATCATTTCATGCGTCACGAATTGCCCTGTATCGGTGCTGCCGAAATGGCAGTCGAGGCAGACCTTGGCCCGCGCTTGCGGCTGGTCCAGCGGGATCAGGCCATTGGCGACATTGGAGGCATGGGAAACCGGCTGTGCCCGCACCCCGTCAAACAGCGAATAATGGCTCGACAGCCAGCCGCCAGAGGGGCCGTGGCAGCTTTCGCAGCCCACCCCATCGGTCAGCTGGAAACGCGCCCCGCGCTGGGCGGCTGGCGCATAGGTTGCATGGCAGCCCAGGCAAGCCTGCGCCGATGTTGCCGGGCCAAGCCCAAGGCTGGCGGCAATCTGCTTGCCCCGCGGGCTGCCCAGCACGGCAAAGGCGCGGCTATGCGCGCCGCTGGGTGAGGAAGGCTCCTGCCAGGTGGCGATTTCATCCTGACGCACGACTTCGCCATTGCCCTCTGCCCGGCCATGGCAGGTCGAACCGGCGCAGCTCGCCACGCCTTCATAAGTGCCCGAGCCACCGGCGGCCTGCGCCTGCGGGGCAGCGCCCATGCTGCTGGCGGTAGCCAGGCCGAACAGAGCGGGAATCGCAAACAAGGAGAGTTTGCGCGCAAGGGACCAGCCCCTGACGCGCGCCAAGAACGGTACCTGAATCGCGGATTGCTGCTGCGTCACGCGTTACCCTCCCCATGGGTAAGATGTCCCCCGTTGCCGACCGGGCAAGCCCGCGCGGCACCTTCAGCACTGTCGCGCAAATCGGCTGCGCGGACAAGGGCTTCGGGCAAATGGATTTCGGATTCAGCGATGCAAAGCGTTGCATGCACCCGGCGGGACGCATGAGCAGCGACAGGGCCTGTCGACCCTGCCAGCAAAAAAACATTGCGGCCCCCACTTGCGGGTGCCTGCATCGGACCGGCCCGATACATCGTCTGCCTCCCTCTCCCGCTGCATATGCGACGGGAATGCCCCCCTGGGCATCAGACCCGAAGGTCTGGGATTGTACCGGCGAGCCTGCGCGTATCGCTGGCCCGCTGCGACCCGGTCTCTTACTGTTCGCCTCTGGCTTAGCCTTGCGGCATTGCCAGAGTGCTGGCCAGCAAATCAAGCTGCGATGTGCATCCCTTGTCGATCAGCACAGCAGCCAGTTCCTCTGGCTCATTGGGCGGTGTTTCCAGCACGATAAAGCTCACCTTGCTTTCCGGCACACCGCCAGGCCCTCTTATGGTGTATTCTACTTCCTCGCTCAACGGCAAGAGCTGAGTGTCCCATGGCGCATCTGTATCGCCTTCATCGAACAGCACATTCACCGTTCCGCCACTGGGTGCAGTGATGGAATAGGTCGCTACACCATCCTTGGTCGGGCGCCACAGCCGCACCAGCGAAGGGTCTGCTAGGCACATGGTCCCGGAAATGCTGGTGTCGACGTTCCAGATATTGGAATTGGTCAGCGTCGTGCCATCCCCGCCACGCACGGCCCCGGTCCTGGCCCGTGTTGCCGAACGCTGGCGGGTGAGCATGGCGAATTTCGCACGATTAGGTGCGCCGCGCGCGCCGACGACCCTGGTACCGGGGCCTGAAAGCACCCGTGTCCCCTTGGAATCGAGGATCGTTACCGAATCGCCATCCTTGAGCACGATGCGATCATTATCCTCCAGCTTCTTGCCCTTGGGATACTGGCTGGCCGACGGTCCGCTTGACGCGACGACAACGCCCGCCTGCGCGGCACCTGCCAGCCCCAGCCCAAAAGCTGCGCCAGCCATCGCGATGGCTTTCATCCGTGTCTTAGCCGAGAACATAAACGCCCTCCTCATTCAGTTTCTTGGTACGCATTAGCAGATTCTCCAGCGCCGTGTCAGCCGGATAGCGGCTGACGAGCTCTTCGATCAGTTCGATGGCTGCGGCCCGGTTATTGTCGATAAGCTCTATTGCCTGTTCCAACATTTGCCGATCCTGAACGGGAAAGTCAGGCGCTGGCTCCATCAAATTCACAGGCCGCGCGCGCCCGCGCAGCACCACCCGGCCCATCGGCCGCCACCAGTCAAGGTCAGACAATTCGGCAAATTCCCGGCTCGCCATGACGGAGCTTTGCAGCGGCTTGTTGGCTGCTTCCAGCCGGGCGGCGGTATTCATGGAATCGCCCAGCGCCGTGTACTGGATACGCCGCTCACCACCGAAATTGCCGACCACCGCTTCACCCCAATGCAGACCGACGCGGGTCTTGCCGATCTTGGGCAGGTTCGGGTCCATGGCAGCTACTTCTTCGCGGAATGCCTCGCCCGCCTGCCAGATGGCATAGCCGCATTGCGCCGCACGCTCGCCATCGCCGGGCTTGGCAATCGGCGCGCCCCAGAATGCAACCACTGCGTCACCCACGAATTTGTCGATCACCCCGCCATGGTCGAGCACGACCTGGCTGAGCATTTCGAGATAGCGATTGAGCAGTTTCGCGACCATTTCCGGCGTCAGCGCATGGCTCATCTTGGTGAAGCCTTCGAGGTCCGAGAAGAGAACGAAAATCTCCTTCTTCTCCCCATGCAGCGCCAGCAGCTGCGGCTTCTCCACCAGTTCCTCGGCAATCGAGCGCGGGATATATTTGCCCAGCGCCCCTTGCGCGAATTGCCGCTGCACCGCCGTGGAAGCGCGCGCGGCGGAGGTTACGGCAGCGAAGGCGACGAACCACCCGGCCATCCAGCCAAAGGCAGGCAGCCCCATCGTATCCACCCCGCGCGCATGAAGCAGGAAGGGCACGCCCAGAAAGATCAGGAACTGGAAACCCAGCAGCGGATAGACCTTCCAGTTGCGCAGCTCCAGCAGACCAGTGAGCACACCCGCCAGCACCACCAGCAGGCTGAGCAGCCACAGCGTCCAGCTGGCGATAGGAGCATAGGATTTGCCATCAAGCATTTGCGCGATCAGATCGGCATGGACCCTCAGCCCGGCGGGCATTTCGCCGGTTATGCTGGTGTAAGTCGTATCCACGCGGTCATAGTCGATAATGTCCCCGCCAATCAGCACATATTTGCCCGCCACTTGCTCCGCCATGATCGGGGCAAGATCAGGATCAGGATCAGTGAACAGGTCGATCTGCAGCGTGGTGTAAACCGGTGTGTCGGGAAAGGCAGGCAGGCGATAATTGATACTGCCCGTATATCCCGGCAATGCCTTGTCGGCTTCGCCCGCGCCGATAATCATCGCCCTGCCCAGCACGGGCGGCAAATGGTCTTCGATACTGGGCCAGACGCGCGTCACGCCAAAGGCATTGTCCAGCCGAATACTTGCAGCCTGCGCCTTGCTCCCTTCCAGCTGCGCCTGAAAACTGTCGAGAAATTGCTGCTGCTCATAAATGATATCGTCTGCGTTGGTTTCCATTTCGGCATAGGCAACGAAGGTCGGCGTCTGCATGCCACGCAGGGTTGCGATCAGCTGCTCATCTTCATCCTGCGGCTGGTCGAACAGAATATCGATCCCGATCGCCTTCGCCCCCATCTGGTCGATATTGGCGAGTGCTTCGGACAAGAGGCCCCGATCCAGCGGAGAGCGCTTGCGCGCATTGATCAGCGTCTGATCGTCAAACACGACCATCAGGATACGGTCATCCTGTTCCACCTGCTCGGCCAGTACAAAGCTGCGCAGATCAAACAGGCCGCGCTCTGCATCGCCGGTGATGGGAAAGGACCAGCTCATCCGCGCCAGCAACAGCGCGATCAGCACCAGCACGCCGGTCACCGCCAGACGCTGCGTCCCGGCGGAGCGTACATTGCTCCATCCGCTGGCGAGCAGGCTGACTTTCTTAGGCGTGCTATCAGGCATAGGTGCCGCGTTTCCCCCGCTTCTGGCCCCGTTGCTGCCGTCCCTTATAATGTGATGCGACCCGCCTGTTAGCGGCAATTGGGACCGGACCCGCAGGTCCGGTGCCTAGAAAGCCGCTATGGCAGGGAAGATCAAGCGCCTTGACCCTAATTGCGCGAAAAAGCGGCAATTATGGCGAAAACATACAATTGGCGTCAGCCAGAAGTGAGACGCCAAGCAACTGACTCGTCATTGCGAGGAGCGAAGCGACGCGGCAATCCAGAGCGTCTCGCTTTACGCTTTGGATTGCTTGCCCCGGCTCAAGGCAGGGGTCGCAATGACGAATTGCAAGGGCAGGCCTACTCCCCCTCGCTCCACGCCAGCACCGGCTTGCGCGCGGCGAGGGTTTCGTCGAGGCGGCGGCGGGGGGCGTGGATCGGGGCCTGCTTCAGCGCCGGATCGCCGGCCCGCGCACGCTCTGCCACGCTGCGCAAGGCACCGATGAACTGGTCCAGCGCGGCCTTGCTTTCCGTCTCGGTCGGCTCGACCAGCATCGCCCCATGCACAACCAGCGGAAAATACATGGTCATCGGGTGATAGCCTTCATCGATCAGCGCCTTGGCCAGATCGAGCGTGGTGAAGCCATCGGCAAAGCCTTCATCGCCAAACAAGGCCTCATGCATGCAGGGCCCGCTCGCCGCATAGGGCGCATGGAGCAGGTCTTCACAGCTGCGCAGCACGTAATTGGCGTTGAGCACCGCGTCTTCCGCCACCTGCCGCAAGCCATCGGCGCCATGGCTGAGGATATAGGCCAGCGCCCGGGTGAACATGCCCATCTGCCCGTGGAAGGCGGTCATCCGGCCAAAGCCCTGCGTATGGCCAAATTCCTCCGCGCCTTCTTCCTCCACCAGATGAACCACGCCATCTTCGGTGCGCGCCGTGAAAGGGAGCGGACCAAAGGGGCTGAGCGCTTCGCTGAGAACCACCGGCCCAGAACCCGGCCCACCCCCGCCATGCGGAGTGGAGAAGGTCTTGTGCAGATTGATATGCATCGCATCCACGCCCAGATCGCCGGGGCGCACACGCCCGACGATGGCGTTGAAATTGGCCCCATCGCAATAGACATAGCCGCCCGCGGCATGAACCGCGTCGGATATCGCCTTCATGTCACGCTCGAACAGGCCGCAAGTATTCGGATTGGTGATCATCACCCCGGCGACATCCGGGCCGAGGCGGGCCTTCAGCGCGGCCAGATCCACCCGCCCTTCGGCCGTGGCGGGGATATTCTCCACCCGGTATCCGGCAAAGGCGGCGGTGGCGGGATTGGTGCCGTGTGCGCTTTCCGGCACGAGGATCACTTCGCGCGGATCGCCCCGCGCATCCAGCGCGGCACGGATGCACAGAATGCCGCACAGCTCACCATGCGCCCCGGCCTTGGGGCTCATGGCCACGCCGTGCATGCCGGTCAGGTCAATCAGCCATTGTGCCAGCTCATTGATCACGCCCAGCGCGCCGCGCACTGTTTCCTGCGGCTGCAACGGGTGGACATCGGCAAAGCCGGGCATGCGCGCGACTTTCTCGTTGAGCCGCGGATTATGCTTCATCGTACAGCTGCCGAGCGGGAACAGGCCCAGATCGATGGCATAATTCTGGCGGCTGAGGCGGGTGTAATGGCGCACTGCCTCCGGCTCTGACAGGCCCGGCAGGCCGATGGGCGCGCTGCGCTCCATCCCGCCGAGGCGGTTTGTGCCGCCTTTAGCTACGGGCAGATCCACCCCGGTCGTATCGCTGCTGCCGATTTCGAAGATCAGCTTCTCTTCCAGCATCAGCGCGCGGTTGCCGGTATGGGTCGGCGCAGCGGCATCCGGCAGGGCAGCGTCCATTTCAGGCTTCCATCCGCTCTTGTTGGGCGCGTTCATGCCAGCACCTCCTGCAGGGCAGCGGCGAAGTTTTCGATATCCTCCTCGCTGGTGGTTTCCGTCACTGCGACAACCAGGCCGCCGGAAAGTTCGGCAGCGCCGGGATAGAGCCGCCCGAGCGAGACCCCGGCCAGCACGTCGCGCGCCGCCAGGTCATGCACCACGCTGCGCGCATCGCGCGGCAAAGTGAGCGTGAATTCATTGAAGAAGCTGTCATTGACCAGCGCCACCCCCGGCACCGCGGCCAGACGGTCCGCCGCATGGCAGGCCAGCCGGTGGTTCTCCATCGCCATCTGCCGCAGGCCCTTCTCGCCCAGCAGGGTCATGTGAATGCTGAAAGCCAGCGCACACAGCCCGCTATTGGTGCAGATATTGCTGGTCGCTTTCTCACGCCGGATATGCTGCTCGCGGGTGGACAGCGTCAGCACGAAGCCCCGCTTGCCCTCTGCGTCCACGGTTTCCCCGCACAGCCGGCCCGGCATCTGGCGCACATGCTTGGGGTCGCGCACGGCAAACAGGCCGAGATAGGGGCCGCCGAACTGCAGGCCTACGCCCAGCGATTGCCCCTCGCCCACGACAATATCCGCGCCCAGTTCGCCGGGGGATTGGATCGCGCCCAGCGCCACAGGCTCTGTCACCACTGCGACCAGCAGCGCGCCCTTGGCATGGGCAGCATCAGCGATCCTCGAGAGGTCAGGAATGCGCCCGAGAATATCGGGATATTGCACCACCACGCAGCTGGTTTCGTCGGTAATCTCAGCGATCAGCTCGTCCTCGCCGCAGGAGGCTGTAAGGTCCGGCGTGCCGCTGGCGATGGTGTCACCCGTGAATTTCGCCATGGTCTTTGCGACTTCGACATAATGCGGATGCAGCCCGCAAGCGAGCAAGGCGCGGCTGCGCTTTGTCACGCGCCCGGCCATGGCAATCGCTTCCCAGCACGCGGTGGAGCCATCATACATGCTGGCATTGGCCACCGCACAGCCCAGCAGCCGCGCAACCTGCGTCTGGAATTCGAACAGCATCTGCAGCGTGCCCTGCGCGATTTCCGG
>JAGREF010000141.1 GCA_020446665.1 Sphingomonadaceae bacterium | reverse complement strand
GTTGACCTCATGGTTGATCGCTTCCGCATCAGTCGGCGGAGCAGCCTTTGCCTTCCCCTTGCTGGCCATAATCGGAGCGGAAAGATCGGGTTCGGGAAGGACCTCTTCGGGAAGAGGTGCTTCGGCATCGGGCACGGGCGCATCCTCTTCAGGCTCTTCATCGCCCCAATCCTCCTCGCCCATTTCCTTGCGCACAGGGGTAGAGCGGGAAATGATCGAGGAGAGCAGGCCGCCCAGCCCACCCTTATGTTCAACTTCCGGTTCCGGCTCGATGGCTTCGACCAGCTCGTCAACATTTGCCACCGGAGGCGGCAGGCCGGGATCCATATCAAACTGGCGGGCAATCTCTGCCCATACTGCTTCCGGTTCAGGCAAGCGGCCGGGGCCGAACTCGCCGCAGGCCATCGCGCCCACATCCGGCTCCATCACCCGCACACCGGCTTCGCGCAGCCAGGTCACATTGCGCTGAGTGGCGGCATGTTCCCACATGCGCACATTCATCGCAGGCACGGCCATCACCGGCTTGTCGGTCGCGAGGATCAGCGTGGTCGCCAGATCATCGGCAATGCCCGCTGCCATCTTGGCCATCAGGTCAGCCGTGGCCGGGCATACCACCACCAGATCAGCTTCGCGACTGAGCTGGATATGCCCCATCTCGACTTCATTCTTGAGGTCCCACAAGGTGGTGTGGACAGGGTTCTCGCTGAGCGCGGCCAGCGCCATCGGCGTGACGAACTGGCTGCCGCCATTGGTCAGCACGCAAGTAACCTCGCCGCCGCCCTTGCGGATCAGGCGGACAAGCTCGCATGACTTGTAGGCCGCGATACCGCCGCCAATCACCAACAGGATTTTTGGGTTGGACATGGTCCGGTCTTACCCCCCAAGGCCCCGAAATAACAGGCCTATCGCCTAACGCCGCGAGGCCCTTTGCGCCAGCCCTGCGCTGCGATGGTTACGATTTCCCTATCGACAGGGCTTGCTGCGGCGGTAAGCATTAGCAGGAATTCGAGGAGACAGGACCATGCGCATTGCCCTTACCGCCGCCATTTTCGTGGGCGGACTGTTCTATTTGTTCATGGGGCTGAACTTCATGTTCTTGCCAGAATCCTCCGCTGGCGACTTTGGCCTCTCCCCAGATGGTGCACATGGACTGGCCAGTGTGCGGGCCGATTTCGGGGCCTTTTTCATCGTCGCAGCCATCTGCATGATTTTTGGCGCATGGCAGCGCAATGGCGATTTCCTGGTCCCTGCGGCGCTGCTCTTTGCGGTCGCACTGGTGGGGCGCATCGTGGGCGTGGTGATGGATGGCACCTATCCCGGCTTCCTGCCGCCCATGATCATCGAAGCAGTGACGGCATCGGTGGTGCTCTACGCCAGCCGCGTGCTGCCGCATCTGGAGACGTAATCTAGGGTGCGGACCCATAAATCGTGCATTCGAGGCGCCGGAATGACGAACATAACGGACGAAACCATGCGCCGGGAAGGCTGGGTGCCTTTCCAAGCGTGTTTTAGGCCGAGATGGAAGTCATTCCGGCGTCCCGGAGGGATTTGACCAAAATGGCCCAGTGCGGCGTCGGATCGGTTTGAAAGATGGACATATTCCTGCACCGCTCCTCCTTGCACTGAGCCATTTTGCCTCAAACCTCGAAAGCGCGATTTATGGGTCCGCACCCTAGCCGAGCCAGCCCAGTACGTTCGCGCCCCACAAAGCCGCTGCACCCAGCGCTGCCGCCAGAACATAACCCGGCCAGCCGCGCTCATTCCGGGCCTTTCGCTCCCACATCAGCTCCACCTCGGGCAGCGGGGGCGGTTCCGGTGCGCCGCCGCGGCTGGGGAATTTGTCTTCAATCCGGCGCACCAGATCGGGCAGGCGCATCAACGTCTGCACATCGTCGCGGATACGGTCTGCCGCGGCGCTTTCCGGGCCAAGTTCGTCACGGATCCAGGCCTTCACAAAAGGGCCTGACGTATCCCACATGTTGATCTGCGGATTGAGCTGGGTGGCGATGCCTTCGACCATCACCATCGTCTTTTGCAGCAGCAGCAGATGCGGCTGGGTCTGCATGTCGAAATCGCGGGTGATGGCAAACAGCCCGTCGAGCATCTGCCCCACGCTCAACTCGCTTACAGGCTTGCCGCGCATCGGCTCACCCACGGCGCGCAGCGCGGTCGCGAATTCATCGACTGAATGATAGCTGGGCACATATTTCGCTTCGAAATGGATTTCCGCCACGCGCCGGTAATTGCCCGTGGTCAGGCCATAGAGGATTTCCGCCAGCCACATGCGGGCGCGCCGGTCAATCCGGCCCATGATCCCGAAATCAATCGCCACGATCGTGCCATCGCTCTGCACGAACAGATTGCCCTGATGCATGTCAGCATGGAAGAATCCTGAGCTGATCGCCTGTGTCAGAAAGGCAATGACCAGCCGGTTGGCCAGATCGGGCAGATCATGCCCGGCCGCCCGCAATGCCTCTACATCGCTGATCTTGGTGCCATCGATCCATTCGACCGTCATCACCCGGCCATTGGTGCGGTCCCAGTCGATAGCGGGCACACGATAGCCGGGCACGGCCTGCATCGCCTCTGCCAGTTCGCTGGCGCTGGCCGCTTCGCGCCGCAAATCGAGCTCGCGATTGGTCCAGCGCTTGAAATTGGCAATGGTCAGACGCGGACGCAGCCGAGCCGCTTCCCCGCCCAGCGCCTCCAGATGCGCGGCGGCCCATTCATAGGTCTGGATATCGCGCGCGAATTTCTCGCGGATGCCGGGGCGCAGCACCTTGACCGCCACTTCCTTGCCATCACTGGTGACGGCACGATGGACCTGCGCGATGGAGGCGGAGCCGACAGGATCAGGATCAAAGCTGCTATAGAGCGCTTCCAGCTTCTGGCCGAAACTGGCCTCCACCGCTGCCCGTATGGTCTCGAAGGGTACCGGCGGCAGACTGTCCTGCAGGCTGAGCAGATTGGTTGCTGCTTCCTCACCCACCAGATCGGGACGGGTGGCGAGCGTCTGCCCCAGCTTGATCGCTGCCGGGCCGATCTGCTGAAACGCACCGGCATAGTCAGGCACAGCGGGCTGAAAGGTGCCAAAGCGGGCCAGTCGGGCCAGCCGCTTCACCGGGCCGGGCGTATTGGGATCGCCTTCTATCCCGCGCAGCGCCCCGTGGCGGGCGAGCGTGCGGCCCCATTTGAGCAGCCGGAAAATATGCGTGGCGGGTTTAGTCATGGGGCAATTACGCGACCGGTAACGATCACTCTCAAGCCTTCCATCCCGAATGGATATTCACCGCGCCGCCCAGGATCGATTCGAACTTTGTCCGCACAAAACCGGCATCGCGGATCATGGCTTCGAATTCGCGCGGGCGTGGGAAGCGGCGGATCGATTCCGCCAGATAGCGATAGCTGTCCTCGTCATCGGCAATCACCTTGCCGATCAGCGGCATGAGCTTATGCGAATAGAGGTCATAGACTTCCTTGAAGCCCGGCCAATCGGTGGAGCTGAATTCCATGCAATAGAAACGCCCGCCATATTTCAGCACCCGGTGCGCCTCGCGCAATGCCTTGTCGATATGGGTCACATTCCGGATGCCGAACACGATGGTGTAGGCGTCATAGGTACGGGCAGGATAGGTCAGCTCTTCCGCATTCTGGCAAGACCAGCTGAGACCATCAATGCCGCGATCCATGGCCCGTTCGATCCCGACATCGAGCATGTCCTGATTGATATCGGCCACGGTCACTTCCGCGCCCCGCGCCGCCATGCGGAAGGCAATATCGCCTGTGCCGCCCGCCATGTCGAGGATCGCCTCGCCATGTTGCGGCTTTACCCGGCGCACGAATTTGTCCTTCCACAGCCGGTGCATGCCGCCCGACATGGCATCGTTCATCACGTCGTACTTGCGTGCGACATTGGAAAACACCGCGCCGA
>JAGREF010000140.1 GCA_020446665.1 Sphingomonadaceae bacterium | reverse complement strand
TCGATCTGGTCGAACAGATGATCCGTGTGGCCGCCGGTGAGAAGCTGGCCATGACGCAGGACGATGTGAAGATTGATGGCTGGGCGATTGAAAACCGCGTCTATGCCGAAGATCCCTATCGTGGTTTCCTCCCTTCCACCGGGCGGCTTGTGCGCTACCAGCCCCCGGTGGAGGGTTGGACCGAGGATGACGATGCCAATGGCCGCCGCGGGATGGGCGGCGTGCGCGTGGATGATGGCGTGTTCGAAGGCGGTGAAGTCTCGATGTTCTATGACCCGATGATCGCCAAGCTGATCACCTGGGGCGAAACACGCGATGAAGCGGCGGACAAGCAGATAAAGGCGCTCGACGCTTTCCAGCTCGAAGGGCTGGGCCACAATATTGATTTCCTCTCTGCCATCATGCAGCATCCGCGCTTCCGCTCTGGCGAGCTGACCACGGGATTCATCGCGGAAGAATATCCCGAAGGTTTCACGGGTGCACCGGCATCCCGCAAACTCGCTCGTGGCCTCGCTGCCATTGGCGGGGTGATCGCCACGGCACAGGCAGACCGGGCGCGCCGGATTGATGGCCAGCTGGCCCCCGATCTCTATGCGTCGGGCGACTGGTCGGTGAAGATTGGCGACACCGAATATGATGTAAGTCTGGGCGAAGAGGCCATTCTGGTCGATGGCGAAGAGGTCGAACTGTCCATGGAATACACGCCCGGCGACGTGCTGGTCGAAACCGAGCTGGATGGTGAGGAACTGACGATCCAGCTCGCACCCACCCGCATGGGCTTTGACATCACCACCCGCGGGGCCACGCATTCGCTGCGCATTTTGCCCACCCATGTCGCGCAGCTGGCGCAGCACATGATCGAGAAGGAACCGCCAGACCTTTCCAAGCTGCTGATTTGCCCCATGCCGGGCCTGCTGGTGAAACTGCATGTCGGCGAAGGCGACGAAGTGCAGCCGGGCCAGCCGCTGGCGACCGTGGAAGCGATGAAGATGGAAAACATCCTGCGCGCGGAAAAGGCGACGACCGTGGTGAAGGTCAACGCGGCGGAAGGCGATAGCCTGGCGGTCGATGCGGTGATCCTGGAGCTGGAATGAGCCTCTCACAGCTCATTGCAGATGCACGCCGGGGGGATGGGCAATTTGCCTTGACCATCCCCGATAGCTGGAAGCAGGGACGCACCGCCTATGGCGGGTTCTCCTCTGCGCTGGCACATGAATGCGCGCGCAGTCTTGATCCGGCGATGCCGTCTTTGCGCTCGGCGCAGGTCAGCTTTGTCGGGCCGGTGAGCGATGCAGTGGAGATTCGCGCCCGCATGCTCCGCCAAGGCCGCAATGCAAGCTGGGTGGCAGTGGAATTCACGGGAGAGAAGGGCGTTTGCTACAGCGCCACGATGGTTTTCATGGGGCCGGTGGAAAGCGCGCTGCATATCCATGAGGTACCCGCGCCAGAGAATTTCACGCCTGTCGATCAGGCGCGTGAATTCCTCAACCCCAATGCGCCCGAATTCATTCGCGGTAATTTCGAGATCCGATTTGGCCAGCCCAAACCGTCAGAACGGCGCCCCGAAGTGGCGTGGTGGGTGCGTTCTGTCGAGCATGGGCAGCTTGATCCCATGACTGAGACCTTGCTGGTGGCCGATGCCCTGCCGCCCGGTGCCCTGCCGCTGCTCAATGCGCGTGTGCCGATCAGCTCCATGACATGGCAGGTCAATTACCTCACCGCTGCCCCGACCACCCGCGATGGCTGGTGGCTGCTGCAATCCGTCGCTGACTATGCCGAAAAGGGCGCGTCGAGCCAGCACATGGCCATGTTCGACGCCGATGGCGAAGCAGTGATTTCCGGGATGCAGTCAGTCGCGCTGTTTGGTTAGGCGAGCTGATCGTCGAGGAATTGCGCCACATCGGCCAGTTCCACATCCTTGGCCAGGAATGCCTGCCCGATCCCCTTTAGCAATACGAAGGGCAGGGTGCCTGCATCCATCTTCTTGTCATGCAGCATGTGGTCGGCAAGGCGCTGCCCATTGCAGGTAAGGCCGAGTGCGGGGAGGTTGGCGGGAAGCTCTGCTGCAGCAACTTGCTGCGCAACGCGTTCCGCATCATCGCTGCTTATCAGCTCCCGCCGCGCGGAATAGCGAGCGGCGAGCACCATGCCCAATGCAACGGCTTCGCCGTGCAGCAGGCGGTCGGAAAAGCCCGTTTCCGCTTCCAGCGCATGGCCGAATGTGTGGCCGAGATTGAGCAGCGCACGCACGCCGGTGGTCTCACGCTCGTCTTCCGCTACGATCCGCGCCTTGGCCGCCACGCTGCGCGCAACGGCTTCTTCCTGCGCTGACTTGTCGCCAGACAGCAAGGCCGGAGCATTGGCCGCGCACCAGTCAAAGAACGCCGCATCGCCGAGCACGCCATATTTCAGCACTTCGGCATAGCCTGCGCGCATTTCGCGGGTGGGCAGGGTGGCCAGCGCGTCCAGATCGGCCAGCACCAGCGAAGGCTGGTGGAAGGAACCGACGAGGTTCTTGCCCGCAGGGGTATTGATCGCAGTCTTGCCGCCCACTGAACTATCGACCTGCGCGAGCAGCGTAGTGGGCAATTGCACAAAGCCGCAGCCGCGCTTGAGGACCGCGCAGGCAAAACCGGTCAGATCGCCAATTACACCGCCACCCAGTGCCAGAACATGGTCGCCCCGTTCGACTTCTTCGGCCAGCAGCCATTCGACCGTGCGTGCCAGGCCGTCCCAGCTTTTCGCGCCTTCGCCCGGTTCATGGACCAGCCAGCATGGTTCCTTGCCCGCTGCAATCAGCGATGCTTCCACCACGGCGCGCCATTTCGCTTCGACATTGCGATCCGTCACAATCGGGACGCGTTGCTTACGCAGGAAAGGCGCGCATTCACTGGCCACATCGGCCAGCAGGCCGGAGCCAATTCGCACTTCATAAGACCGCCCGGCCAGAGCAACAGGGATCACAGCCATCGGTCAATTGCCTCCAGAATCTTTATCGCCGTATCCAGATGCGGCCCGTTCTCGCTGGTAACGTGGATCGGGGCCTGCGAATAGAAGGGTGCGCGTTCCCGGTGCAGCCGTGTGAGGATTTCCCGTGGGTTGCCATTGCGCAGCAAAGGGCGTGTATCCTTGCGGCCGGTGCGTTCGACCAAGGTTGCAATATCGGCATCGATCCACACGGCAATGCCCTGCGTCAGGATCAAGGCTCGCGTTTCCGGGTTGATAAAGGCCCCGCCGCCAGTGGCAATCACGCCGTGGCGTTCCTCCATCAACCGGCCGATCACGCGGCGTTCGCCATCGCGGAAATATTCCTCGCCAAATTGCGCGAAGATATCGGCGATGGTCATTTGCGCGGCATGTTCGATTGCGTCATCCGCATCCACAAAATCGCTTTTCAGCAGATGGGCGAGCTTGCGCCCCACCGTTGACTTCCCGACGCCCATCAGGCCGACCAGCACCAGCGGCCGGTCAATCCGGCGGGCAATCGCGGCAATCTGGTGATCGGTCAGAGGGCGGTGTTCGTCAGTCATTGCCCGCCCGCCTATAGATGGGCTAGGGCCAGTGCAACTCCATGATTGGTGCAAGGGCAATCGGTTTGGCAATGTCAGGTAAAAGGGTCAGTCTGGCGATTGGGCTGGTGGCGCTGGTATTGGCGCTAGCCGCTTGGATTGATGGGGGCGAGGAACCGCTGCGCCCGATCAGCCAGTCAGTTCAGCTTCCGGAGAGTCTGAAATGAAGCGTCTGCTGTTGATCGGGGCTGCTGCCACTGTGCTGGGCGCGCCGCTGGTGCTGGCGCAGGGCTCGCCCGAATCGCTGCTGCCCCCCGGTTTCGATGATCCTGCCCCGGCTCCGACTCCGGCCCCGGCTCCGCGCGCGGCACCTGCCCCAACGGGCCCGTCCCCAAGTGGCCCGGCGCAGCCTTCTGCGCCAGTTTCCGGTCCAGTCGTCCAGACGATACCCGGCAATGCCGGGCTGGAGCCGATTGGCCCGATTGCCTTGCCGGACAATCTCCCGTCGCTGGAAGAGCTGGAAGCGATGTCGGTTGATGACCTCGATAATCTGCTGGGTCTCAAGCCGAAATATGACATTCCGCCGGCAGCCCGCCGCTCGATGGAGCGGGTTGGAATACTCTCTCGTGCCGAGGGCGGATTGCCAGCTCCGTCCTTGGCCAAGCAGCCGGCGTCGATAGTCCGGGCAGCGCTGAAAGGGACCAAGGGTCCTATCCTGTCGCGTTGGGGCCATATCATGCTGCGGCGCGCGCTCGCCAGTCGTCTTGAAACGCCGGAAGGAATGCAGCCAGTTGAGTTCGCCGGCTTGCGGGTGGGATTGCTCAACCGGATGGGTGAATTCGCGACGGCCCGGGCGGTGGCGCAGGATGTCGACGCGACCAACTGGAACAATGCGCTAACCGACGTGGCGATCACGGCCTATATCGGGACGGCAGACATTACCGGTTCCTGCCCGGTCGTGCGGCTGCGTGGGGGAACCCGCGAAGACGCCC
>JAGREF010000139.1:4588-6140 GCA_020446665.1 Sphingomonadaceae bacterium | reverse complement strand
CAGCGCCTCATCCTGCAGCCGCGCGCCGAGCTGAACCTGGCCGCGCGGGATATACCCGAACTGGGTGTCGGTGCGGGGCTCGACAGAGCCGAACTCGGCCTGCGCCTGCGTTACGAATTTACGCGGCAGTTTGCACCCTACGTCGGGATCGAGCAGGAATGGAAGGTCGGCGGTAGTGCAGACTTTGCACGAGCGGCTGGTGAAGATCCGAGCGTGACCAACTACGTCGTCGGCTTGCGGTTTTGGTTTTAAAATCAGCTGGAATCGGACGCGGATCACCTGCCTCGTTACGCCATTCCGGTTTTTCCTCCTTTTCAGCCCTTAAAGGCTGCTGCTGGGTCCGCTTTCAGATAACCAGCAACGATGCTTCAATGGCCCAAAGTGAGGCTCAAAGCAGACAGTGATTGACCTTGTCATTCGAAGCCGCAGAATCAATTTCGAGTCCCGAAAAAGCTACCGAAATGTCGTTCTATTTCATTGAAAAAATATGACTTAGTTTAGATAGCTGATCTGATCGGCCCGCAATCAGGTCTGCAGTCATTGCGGCGTCTTGCAATAGGTCCTTTCGATCACCTTCATGCGCCCACACGGTAAATCCTCGACGGAGTGCTGGCCAGTCAGACGATCTCAGGCGTTTGCGCTGACCAGCCAGATGGAATAACCCATCATCACGCCGTCGCCGGGGCGGTAATGTCTGGCGTAAAGCTCTGTCAGTTCGGCAGCAACCGCTTGCTGGACCTGAGGAGGATGAGCGCGCAGTACCTGGCCGAACGACAGCGCGTGGCGGACGAAGGCCTGTGCCTGTTCCGGTGTCGCGTCGGGGCCGCCGACGGGAAGTGTCCCGGTAGCGGCAACAATCTCCACATTGTGAAAGCCCGCTGCTGCGAGGACATCCGCCATATAGTCGCGCTCCTCGAAGGCGAAGGGGCCCGGTGCGCGCGGCGCGGGGGCGGGCAGTTCGACATGACGGCGAGCTACGGCCATGCCTTCGACCATCCAGGGGTTCGCCAGCGGCGGCCCCCAGACGGCGAGATTGATCCGGCCGCCGGGCTTCAGCAGGCCGCGCAGGTTCGCGAAGGCCGGCACAGGTTCGGCAAAGAACATCGATCCGAAGCGCGAGCACAGGCGATCAAACGCAGCATCGGCGAGTGTTACAGTTGCCGCATCGGCACAGATGAAGCGGACATTGTCGATCCCGGCCGCTGCCGCACGGCGGGTGGTCGCGGCCACCAGATCGGGCGATATGTCGATGCCGACGACTTCGCCGCCGGGGGCCACGGCCTGAGCGATCGCGAGGCTGGTTGCGCCGCCGCCGAAGCCGATGTCCACCACCCGTTCGCCTTGCTGATAAGCCGCATGGGTCAGCAGAATCTCGCCCGCAGGGAGAATAGTGGCTTCAAAGCCAGTGAGGTTGGCCAACCAGCGTGCGCCCATTTCGCCTGCCCAGTCTTCGTACTCCAGAGCCTCCTCATGGTTTGCGGGCAGGTTGGTCATCGCGGTCTCCTCTGGCGTTTGGCGCACCATAGGCAGGCTTGCGAAAAAGAAAAGTGAC
>JAGREF010000139.1:0-4514 GCA_020446665.1 Sphingomonadaceae bacterium | reverse complement strand
GCGGCAGTTGTGGAACTGGCCGCCAGCAATGATCCGGGCAACTTGACGACCGGGCAGATCGCCTCGGCAATGGGTGTATCGCAGGGGGCGGTTTTCCGACATTTTCCGGACAAGATGGCGATCTGGACCGCCGTGCTCGAATGGACCTGTGCCGAACTGAATTGCCGTTTCGATGCAGTGGTGGCCAGACGTCCTCTGGCCCGGCTGGAGGAGATGCTGGCCGCGCACGTCGATTTCGTGATTGCCTTCCCCGGTGTGCCGCGCATCCTGTTCGGCGAGCTTCAGCGCGCCGGAGACACCCCGACCAAGGCGATCGTTCAGGGCCTGATGACAGGCTACCGGAAAAGGGTTGCGCGCGAACTGTCCGCTGCGCGCGACGCCGGTGAAATTGCGGCAGACACCGATGTTGAGGCGGCAACCGTGCTGTTTCTGGCCATGGTCCAGGGCATGGTCATGCAAGCCCTTGCTGTGGATGATTTCTCGGCCATGCCTGCCCTGGCGCGCAGGCTGTTCTGCCTGTTTCGGCAGAGTCTAGGAGTAACCCCATGAGACTATCGCTGCCAGAAAGCCGAAGGGGCTGGATGCTTCTGGGAGTACTCGTGCCGCTGGTGCTTCTCCTCGTGTGGGTGGCGCTTCGATCAGGCCCGCTGGCCCCGGTTGAAGTCACCGTGGTTGAGGCGCAGGAGCGCGCGATCCGGCCTGCCCTGTTCGGGATCGGCACGGTCGAAGCGCGTTATACGCACCGCATCGGACCGACCGCGCCAGGGCGAGTCGCCAGCCTTGCGGTGGATGTCGGGGACCGGGTGGAGGCCGGGCAGGTGTTGGCCGTGATCGACCCGATCGACCTTGACGAGCGGATCGCGGCAGCGTCGAGAGGTGCCGCCCGTTCGGCGGCGCTTGAACAGGCGGCATCCTCGCAAGTGGCGGACGCCTCTGCGCGGCTTGCTCTGGCGCGGAGCGAGGCGGAACGTGCTGAAGAGCTGTTCCGCGGGGGATGGTTGACCCGCGCGGCAATGGATCAACAGCGGCAGGCGCTGGCGGCGGCTGAGGCAGGACTTGCGGCTGCGCAGGCAAACCGTTCCGCCGCCACGCAGGATCGCGGACGCACGGGGGCGGAGCGGGCAGCTTTGGAGGAGCAGAAGGCCAACCTGCGCCTGGTTGCGCCAAATGCCGGGCTGGTGGTGCGCCGTCTGGCCGAACCGGGGACTACTGTGGTTGCCGGACAGGCGGTGATCGATGTAGTCGATCCTTCGGAACTGTGGATCAATGCGCGTTTCGACCAGACGCGCGCTGGCGGCATTGCGGCGGGCCTGCCGGCACATATCGTGCTGCGTTCGCGGATCGACACGCCGGTTCGCGGCACCATTCTGCGGGTGGAGCCGGTGGCCGATGCCATCACCGAGGAAGTGCTGGCCAAGGTTGCCTTTGATCCGGGTGCGGCGCTTCCGCCGATCGGTGAACTGGCCGAGGTGACAATCGGCCTTCCGCCCCGGCAAAGCACGTTGGCGCTGCCGAATGCGGCGGTTCACAGGATCGGGGGCGAACTCGGCGTCTGGACCATTCAGGACGGTGATCTGGAATTCGTGCCTGTGCGACTGGGCGCTGAAGATGCCGATGGCTGGGTCCAGGTGCTGGACGGGCTGGTGATGGGTGAACGAGTGGTTTTGCACAGCGCGCTGCCACTGGCGGCATCCAGCCGGATCACGATAGTGGACCAGCTTCCATGACGGTGCGGCGATGATCAGCCTTGCCGGACGTGACATCCTTCATGGCTGGGGCAAATTCGTGCTGACCGGCGTGGGGCTTGGGTTGCTGATCGGTGTCACCCTGTCGATGGCCGGCGTCTATCGCGGCATGATCGATGACGCCCAGGCCCTGCTTGACAACAGCGGCGCCGATCTGTGGGTGGTGCAGAAGGACACGCTTGGCCCCTATGCCGAACCATCCAGCCTGAACCAAGATACAGAACGCCCGATCCGCGCCATGGCTGGTGTGGACCGGGCGGCCGGCGTTACCTATCTGACCATGCAGATCGCGCACGAGGGCAAGGATGTGCGGGTCATGGTGGTTGGTGCGGAAGTTGCCGAGCCGGGCGAGCCGGGCCAGCCCCCGCACCTGATCGCCGGGCGCAGGATCGTGCAGGGGCATTACGAGGCCGTGGCCGACGTGAAAACCGGTTTTGCCATTGGCGATGAGGTGATGGTGCGCCGCAACACCTATCGCATAGTCGGGCTGACCAGTCGTATGGTCTCGTCAGGCGGCGATCCCATGCTGTTCCTGTCGCTCAAGGATGCGCAGGAGGCGCAGTTCGAGAAGGACAGCGATGCCATTGTCCGGCAGCGGGCGCGCACTGCCTCCAGCCCGGTTCTGAACCCGCCGGGCAATCCGGCCGTGGCCGAGGCAGTGAACGCGGCGCAGGCCAGCAGCACCAATGTCAACGCCGTTCTGGTGACTGTCGTGCCCGGAGCTGATGCCGAGGAGGTCGCTGCCACGATCCGCCGCTGGCAGCGCGTGACCGTCTACACCCGGGCGCAAATGGAGGAGATTCTCGTTGAAAAGATGATCGCCAATTCGGCGCGCCAGATCGGCATGTTCCTGGTGATCCTGGCCATCGTCAGCGCGGCGATCGTCGCTTTCATCATCTACAGCATGACCATCGCCAAGATCCGTGAGATTGCCGTCCTGAAACTGATCGGCACGCGCAATCGGACGATTGCGGGCATGATCCTGCAACAGGCACTTGGCCTAGGCCTGATCGGCTTTGCCGTGGGCAAGATCGCAGCGACTTTCTGGGCGCCGTTCTTCCCCAAATACGTGTTGCTGCTGCCGGCCGATTCCGTGCGCGGGTTCGTTGCAGTCATGGCGATCTGCGCGCTGGCCAGCCTGCTGGCGATCCAGGCCGCGCTGAAGGTCGATCCGGCGGAGGCGATTGGTGGCTGAGGGCATCCGCATCGAAAACCTGGTCAAGACCTATGGCAGCGGCGACACCGCCGTCCATGCTCTGCGCGGCGTCGACATGTCGGTCGCCAAGGGCGAGGTCGTGGGCCTCATCGGGCCATCTGGTTCGGGCAAGAGCACCTTGCTCAAATGCCTGGGCGCGGTGATCGAGCCGACTTCGGGGCGCATGACGATCGGCGACACTGTCATCTACGATGATGGCTGGAAGGTAAACGATCTGCGCGCACTGCGCCGCGATCTGATCGGCTTCATTTTTCAGGCACCCTACCTGATCCCGTTCCTCGACGTGACGGACAATGTCGCCCTTCTGCCCATGCTGGCGGGCAAGTCAAATACTCAGGCCCGCAAGGAGGCACGCGACCTGTTGGAGGCGCTCGATGTCGCGCACCGCGCAGCGGCCATGCCGTCGCAGTTGTCGGGCGGCGAGCAGCAGCGGGTTTCCATTGCACGGGCTCTGGTCAACCGGCCGCCGGTAATCCTCGCCGACGAGCCCACGGCGCCGCTCGACAGCGTTCGCGCACTGGCTGTGGTTGATCTGCTCAACACCATGGCCAAACAGTTCGAAACCGCGATCATTGTCGTTACACATGACGAGAAGATCATTCCGACCTTCCGCCGCCTCTACAATATCCGTGACGGTGTCACCGTTGAGGAACGCGCATCAGCCCCATCGGGCGGGTGACCGAAAGGCTCCGATACGCTTTGTTGGAGAACCGATCCCATAGTTCCGACTTAGCTCTAAACTTGCTCTCGGGCGGCTGATTTCAGCAGCCCGAACCGGGCACGCAGTCATTACTGCGGTCTGCGGCGCGTCCTGCGAATTACCTTCTTTCGCGCACCGCAAAGTGCGCACTCATCCAACTGGCGCTCGAATCCCGGTGTTCCGGCGAGTTCGCGGGTCTTGTGATTGGCATGCTGCCTGACTGACAGTCCCAATCGTTCGGTAATGCAGTCATCGCAAACCGCATCGGGCTGGAGACGATCGATGAACGCCTGCACCTGTTCAAGAATCGTGTTTGTCATCTGATTATTGCCACTTGCGTCGTGACGTGACCCCCTGATTTTCCTCCAAGTATGATTAGAGTCCGGCCCTGACAGAAGGACGGACGATGAAGCACAAGAGGTTTACCGAGGAACAGATCATTGGCGTGCTGAAGGAAGCGGAGGCGGGTGCGAAGACCGCCGACCTGGCCCGTCGATACGGAGTGTCGGAAGCGACGATCTACAACTGGAAGTCGAAGTATGGCGGGCTGGAGGTTTCCGATGCCCGCCGACTGAAGGAACTCGAGAGCGAGAACGCGAAGCTCAAGCGGTTGCTGGCCGATGCGATGCTGGACAAGGCCGCGCTGAAGGATCTCCTGGCAAAAAAGTTCTGACGCCCGCCGTGAAGCGGGAAGCTGTCGCTCATCTCCAGGCGTGCCACGGGATGAGCGAACGGCGGGCGTGCAGTGTCATTGATGCCGATCGCAAGAGCGTGCGTTACCGTTCCACGCGGGACGACGATGCCGAGTTGCGCGAGAAGCTGCGCGAGCTGGCCAACCAGCGTCGCCGGTTCG
>JAGREF010000138.1 GCA_020446665.1 Sphingomonadaceae bacterium | reverse complement strand
TGTAATTGGCGGGATTGTGGCTGCCAGTTATCTGAATGCCGCCATCTACCTCTTCGGCTGACGCTTCCGCGTAATAGAGCATGGGGGTTGGCCCCATGCCCACCCGCACCACATCGCAGCCGCTGGCATTGAGCCCTTCGATCAGCGCCGCTTCGAGCATGGGCGAGCTCACCCGCCCATCATAGCCCACTGCCACTTTCTGCCCGCCAGCGGCGCGCAGCAGCGTGGCGAAACCGCGCCCGATCGCCCGCGCATCATCGACCCCCAGCGTTTCGCCGATGATCCCGCGAATGTCATATTCGCGTAGCACGGTGGGGTGGAAAATGTGGCTCATCAATCAATCCTCTGGCCTGTACGGCAATTCATCGAGCAGCAGATCGCGCGCCGCATTGGCTTCATGCACCTGCTCATTGGTTCCGCCACGATCCGGGTGGACCATGGCGAGGATGCGCTTATGCGCGGCAATTATGTCAGAATGGTTGGCATCGGCAGAAACACCGAGCAATTTTCGCGCCTTGAACAGCGCCTGCTGCCGGGTCTGGGCCGGTTTGAGAAAATCCCAGGGCCATTTGCCAAAGATCATCTTGCAACCGAAGCTGAGGATCGCAGCAATGAGCAGCAGGCGCAGCATCGGTTCAGGCGACCACCAGTTGCGGGTCAGGCCTGGCGAATTCCGGTAGGTTGAGCGCCTTCACCAGCTGGCGCAGTTCCTGCCGCGCAACCAGATGGCTGGTGCCCAGATCGCCCAGATGCCCCTTGTCCAGCAAGGTCAGCCCGCTGGGGAAAAGCTCGCGATAGATCACGCGTTCAGACAGGCCCTGCGCCACGCGGAAGCCCACGCGTTTACTCAGTTCGGCCAGCGCCTGTTCGATGCGGACCATGTTGCGCGCCTCCACATGGCCAGTGCGGTTGCGCACGACCACCCAGTCCATTTCCCGGCGCTGCTCGTCAATCGTTGACCGGCTGCGCTTCAACCGCGCTTCCCAGATCAGCTCGGCATAGAAACTGAGACGACGGACCTTGAAATTCTCGCCTTCGACCTGCCCGATGAGGTCAAAATCGACGAAGCTGTCATTCATCGGCGTGACCAGCGTATCCGCCTCGGTCGCGGCGTGGCGAGCCAGCGGATCATCACGCCCTGGTGTGTCATAGACAATGAAATCGCAGCCTTGCCCGATTTCTGCGGACAGCTCTTCCAGCTCTTCGATATTGCTGCTGTCCAGCACCGCAACCTGCGCGCCGGGCAGCGAAATATTGCGCCGCCGCTCGGTCTCCACGCGGTTTTCAAAATAGCGATAGAATGTGCGCTGGCGCGGATCGAGATCAATCGCCGCCACTTTCGCCCCGCGATAGGCCAGCGCAACGGCAATATGCACCGCCGTGGTGGACTTGCCCGTCCCGCCCTTCTCATTGGCGAAAACGATGCGATGGGGGCGGGCCTTGCTCACTGCTGTCCTTTCGAAGCCGTTGTCTTGCCAGCCAGCCACAGGCTAGGGGGCGCTCATCACTTCTCTTATCGGAGGGCGAATCAGCGTGCAAACGGTCTCGCAACTGGACATGTTGAGAAATACCGTCAGCGCCCTGCGCGCGGGCGAAAAAACATTGGCGCTGGTGCCAACCATGGGCGCGCTGCATGAAGGGCATCTGACGCTGGTGCGCGAAGCGAAGAACCACGCGGACCATGTCGCTGTGTCGATCTTCGTCAATCCCACGCAATTTGGCCCGAATGAGGATCTCGACGCCTATCCGCGCCAGTTGGCGGAAGACAGCGCGATGCTGGAGGCGGAAAGCGTTGCGCTGCTATGGGCACCGACGGTCAGCGAAATGTACCCTGATGGCTATGCCAGTTCGATCAGCGTGGCCGGTGTCAGCGAAGGTCTTTGCGGAGCCGCGCGCCCCGGCCATTTCGACGGTGTGGCAACGGTAGTGTGCAAGTTGTTCAATCAGGTCCGGCCCGACGTCGCCCTGTTCGGGGAGAAGGACTGGCAGCAACTGGCCGTGATCCGCCGCATGGCGCGCGATCTGGACCTGATTGCTCCCGGAGCCGACGCCATTATCGGCGTGCCCACCGTGCGCGAGGCAGACGGGCTCGCGATGAGCAGCCGCAATCGCTACCTCTCCCCCGAGCAGCGCCAGCAGGCCGCCGCTCTGCCAGCAACCATCGAAATGGCCATCGCGATGTTAAGAGACGGCCATGAATGGGGGCATGTGCAGGCCGTGGCTGAAGACGAATTGCTGATGGGCGGCTTCACGCAAATCGACTATTTCGAACTGCGCGATGCAGATTCAATTGCGACGCTCGATGCCGACAATGGGAATGCCCGCATATTTGTCGCAGCGCGGATTGGCGGAACGCGGCTGATAGACAATCGAGCGGTTGGGCCCACTTACGTTACCTAACCAGCCAGATAGGCCTCCAGCGCTGCACATTGCGCCGCATCGAACAGCAGACCCAGCTTGCTCCGCCGCCAGAGAATGTCCTCTGCACAGCGCGCCCATTCGCGGCTCACCAGATGATCGACCTCGCGCGCGCTCAGCCCGTGGCCGAAATCCTGCCCCAGATCGCTGCGCTGCTGTGCGCCTGAGAGAATAGCGAAGGCGGTGGTGCCATAGGCGCGGACCAGCCTTTGCGCTTCCCTGGCAGTCAGGAAGCCATGGGCAGCTATCAGCTTCTCCGCCAGGTCCGCAGCGCCATCCTTCGGAAAATCGCCGCCGGGAAGAGGTGCATCGCCAGTCCAGTCGCCACCTTGCAACGCCGCGCAATGTGGCTTTAGCCGGTCCACAGCCTCTGCTGCCAGATGGCGAAAGCTGGTGATCTTGCCGCCGAACACGGAGAGAAATGGCGGCATGCCCTGCCCACCATTAAGCTCCATCCGGTAGCCGCGTGTCGCGGCTTCAGGCTTGCCCGAGCCATCATCCACCAGCGCCCGCACCCCGGAATAGGTCCAGACCACATCAGCGGGCGTGATCTGCTGGCGGAAATAGCCATTCACCCCGTCGCAGAGATACTGGATCTCCTGTTCGCTCGCATGGATATCATCCAGCGATCCGGTGTGATCGGCATCGGTTGTCCCCACCAGCGTGAAATCGTCCTGATACGGGATGGCGAAGAAAATGCGCCCGTCGGGCAGCTGGAAGAAATAGGCATTGGGATGATCGAACAGGCGCGGCACGATGATATGCGAACCGCGCACGAGCCGCATGCGATAGCGGGTCTGCACGCCGGACAGATCGACCAGATCGAGCACTGAAGGACCAGCCGCATTGACTACGGCTCGCGCGTGAAATTCCTCCTCCCCGGCGCTTATGCGCCAATGGTCGGGCGCGCGTTCCATCGCCGTCACCTGGCAATGGGTGCGGATCGTCGCCCCGCGATCTGCCGCATCGCGCGCGTTGAGCACTACCAGCCGTGCATCATCGACCCAGCAATCCGAATAGAGGAAAGCCTTGCGGAATTGTTCCTGCAGCGGTTCACCGGCCGCATGGCGGGTCAGGTCCACGCTCTGCGCGGCAGGCAGATCGCGCCGCCCGCCAATATGGTCATACAGGAACAGCCCCAGTCGCAGCAGCCAGCGCGGGCGCAGACCCTTGCGATGCGGCAGCACAAAGCGCAGCGGCCAGATAATATGCGGCGCCATGCCCCACAGCAGCTCGCGCTCGCCCAGAGCCTCGCGCACGAGCGCAAATTCATAATGTTCCAGATACCGCAAGCCGCCATGGATCAGCTTGGTCGAAGCTGATGAAGTGCCGCGGGCAAGGTCCCCTTTTTCCAGCAACAGCACCTTAGCCCCGCGCCCGGCCGCATCGCGCGCGATCCCTGCACCGTTCACGCCGCCGCCGATAACCGCGATATCATAGAGTATGCTGTCGTCTGCCATGGCGTCAGGCATAGAGGATCGCGCCAATCAGCCAAGCCTGCAGCAAAGGGTCTAGCCGAAACTGTTCCGATGGTGCTTATTGGTAACAATTGGAAGAGGACCAACATGAGCGACATCACTCACAGGCACGACCATGACACTGTTGCGGTACCGACATCGGCGCTGTCAGGGACGCATTGCACGCTGGAACAATATGAAGCGCTGTATGCGCGCTCGCTGGAGGATAGCGACGGTTTCTGGGCGGAGCAGGCGCAGCGGCTGGAGTGGTTCCGGGCGCCCACGCAGGTGGCGGACTGGTCCTATGATCCGGTGGACATCAAGTGGTTCGCCGATGGCCAGATCAATATCTGCCACAATGCGGTGGATCGCCATGTCGCGGCGGGCAAGGGTGATAAAACCGCGCTGATCTTCGAGCCCGATGCCCCCGATGGCGAGACCCGCAGCCTGACCTATGCCGAACTGCTCGCCGAAGTGATCCGCATGGCCAATACGCTCAGGAAGATGGGCGTGGCGAAGGGTGACCGGGTCACGCTCTATATGCCGATGGTGATGGAAGGGGCCGTGGCGATGCTCGCCTGTGCCCGCATCGGCGCGATCCATTCGGTCGTCTTTGGCGGCTTCTCCCCCGATGCCATTGCCGGGCGGATCGAGGATTGCGGCAGCGACTGGGTGATCTGCGCCGATGAAGGCCTGCGCGGATCCAAGGTGATCCCGCTCAAGGCCAATGTGGATGCCGCGCTGGAAAAGGCCCCGGTCAAGGGCGTGCTGGTGATCCGCCATACAGGCGGTGATGTCGTCATGCAGGACGGGCGCGACCACTGGTATCATGAGTATAGCGCCGATGTCGGCAGCGAGTGCGCCTGCGAAGTGATGGATGCAGAAGACCCGCTCTTCATCCTCTACA
>JAGREF010000137.1 GCA_020446665.1 Sphingomonadaceae bacterium | reverse complement strand
CAGGCGCAGGCGCTCTGCCTCACGCGATTGCTGTTCCAACGCCTCCAGATTGTCGCGGATCGGCTGTTCGCGCGGAATGGTGGAGAGCGATCCGAAAATTGCCGAGAAGAAGCCCACCGGGCGATCATCCTCTTCCCGCAAGGAACCATAGCGATCCGGGCGGGGATCAACATAGACGAAACGGCGGTCCACCTCGCGCTGGGCAGGGCGGCCGCGCAACGCGTTCATCGCTCCGGCAAAGGGGGCATTGACCAGCACAGAGCCGTCTATCAACGAGACCGTCTCCACAGTGCCTTCCTGCACATGGACAGGCATCACCCGTTCGAGAAAGTCGCGGCGGCTATCCCAGTTCATGCCGTTTCGCTCTGCCAGCTCGTCAATCTCTGCCAGTTGCAGCGGTGGAAAAGCCCCCGGGAAACTGGCCGTGGCCCGCGCTGCCAGCGTCAGTTCCAGCAGATTGGCCAGATCCTGCCCCCCTGTTGGCGGAGTAATCCCATGGAAATCAACCGGCAGGCGATGTTCGCTCTCTTCCACCACCGGCGGACTGTTGAGCCGCAGCATTTCCAGATATCCGCGGAAATCTGTGGTCGTAACCAGCAAATCAATCGGATGACCGGCCGGCAACAAGGGCGCATCCATGGTCTCGCTCGCCATGGCGGCCAGAGCGTTGGACAGGAGCCGCGAAAAGCCGGGGCCGGAAAAGGGTGGCTGAAACCAGCGCGAACGGATCAGGCGGGACACTTTGGTCCGCACTTCGTGCCGCGTTTCCTTCGCCACGCTGTCAGACACGGCATTGCCCGGACGCCGCAGCAACCACCACACCAGCGGCATGGCCCATAGCTTGTTGAAGCGCGAAAATGGCCGTGCATCGGGATCGGTCAGGCGATCTACATCGGCCGTATCCAGCCACAGATCCGTCAGCGGCTCCAGCGACTGCCCGGAATGGATCGCCTGAGCCAGGAACACCGCATTGATGCCGCCTGCGCTCGCACCTGTAAGAATATCAGGCAGCACACGCAGCCGCAGCTTGTGCTCGCTTTCGATATGTTCCAGCAGATCGCGATAGACGCCTTGCGACCCTTCTGCCCTGTCCTCACCTGCATGAAAGGCACGGCTGGCCCGGGCAAGCTTCCAGATCTCTTTCGTAACGCCATGCATGTAAACTGCGAGGCTGACCCCGCCGTAGCAGACAAGCGCAATGCGGAGTTCCTTCTGGCGCATAGGCACCTAGTGCCGTGGAAAGAGCGCCAAGGCAATTGCGTTCTATGTATGTTCCGTATATCACCCACAATATGGCGAAGACCAAGAAGAAGTTCGTCTGCCAGGCATGTGGCAGTGTGTCCCACCGGTGGCAGGGGCAGTGCCCGGATTGTGCCGAATGGAACACGCTGATGGAAGACGCACCGCAAACAGTGTTCTCCATGAAGCATGATCTGTCGAGCGGCGGACGGCCAGTAGAGTTTGTCGCGCTTGATGCCCCTGCAGAACCCCTGGTTCGGCGGGCAACGGGCCTCGCAGAGTTTGACCGGGCATTGGGCGGGGGGCTTGTGCCGGGTTCTGCCATACTGATGGGCGGCGATCCGGGCATCGGCAAATCAACCCTGCTGTTGCAGGCATCAGCCAATGTCGCCCGCTCTGGCGCCAGCGCGGTCTATGTCAGTGGCGAAGAAGCCTCCGCGCAGGTACGTATGCGGGCCGCCCGGCTGGGTCTGGCGGATGCGCCGATCAAGCTGGCTGCGGCAACATCCGTGCGCGATATTCTGACGACACTTGGCAATATGGAAACGCCTGCGCTGCTGGTGATCGATTCGATCCAGACCATGTATTCCGACACGATCGAGGGCGCACCGGGCACCGTCAGCCAGGTGCGCGGCTGTGCCTTTGAGCTGATCCGCTATGCCAAGGAGAACGGCGTCGCGCTGGTGCTGGTCGGCCATGTGACCAAGGATGGCAGCATCGCCGGGCCGCGCGTGCTGGAACATATGGTCGATGTGGTGATGAGCTTCGAAGGGGAGCGGAGCCACCAATACCGCATCCTACGCGCGCTCAAGAACCGCTTTGGCGCGGTTGACGAAATCGGTGTTTTTGCAATGGCCGGGGCGGGGCTGGAAGAAGTGGCCAACCCGTCCATGCTGTTCCTCTCTGGCCGTGAAGAGCCGCTGGCCGGCAGCGCGGTTTTCCCGGCGCTGGAAGGAACACGGCCGGTACTCGTGGAAGTGCAGGCCCTGATCGTGCGGCTGCAATCGGGCGCAACACCGCGCCGCGCAGTCGTCGGCTGGGATAATGGCAGGCTGGCCATGTTGCTGGCCGTCCTGGAATCGCGCTGCGGGCTCAATTTCAGTTCGGCCGAAGTCTATCTCAACATTGCTGGCGGTTATCGCCTGTCCGACCCTGCGGCTGATCTTGCCGTGGCTGCGGCGCTGGTCTCGGCGCTGGCTGACAAGCCCTTGCCCCTGCATAGCGTCTGGTTCGGGGAAATCTCGCTTTCCGGGGAAATTCGGCCGGTTGCTCATGCGGGTCTGAGGCTGCGCGAAGCGGCCAAGCTCGGCTTTGCCAGTGGCTGCGGCCCCGCAGAAATTGGCGAGCATTCACCCGGTCTTAACTATCGCGGGCTCAAGCAGCTTCCTAATCTCGTTGACCGGGTGATGGCGACAGAATAGTTCGGGCGGCAAATGACCGGATTTGATTTCATTGTAATGATTATCGTGGGAGTCGCTGCGATTGGCGGCTTCATGCGTGGATTCGTGCAGGAAGTGCTGTCGCTGGCAGCATGGATCCTGGCCATATTCGCAATCCGTTATCTGCACACACCGCTCAGCGCCGCGCTTGTTCCGCATCTGGAAACCGATACTGGCTCCGCTGTGCTGGCTTTCGCCTTGCTGCTCCTGATCCCCTATGCCGCAATGAAACTGATTGCCGGCAGGATGGGGGAGGCATCGCGCAACTCACTGCTGGGGCCTGTTGATCGCGTGCTGGGTTTCGGTTTCGGAGCGATCAAGGGTTCGATCATTGTTGTCCTCGCCTTCTCTTTGCTGGTGCTGGGCTATGACACGATCTGGGGTGTGCAGGGCCGCCCGCTCTGGATCACCCAAGGTCGCACCTATCCGGTAGTCAATGCCAGTGCGGATGCACTGGTGCAGATGATCGAACAACGCCGCGCAGCTTTGCGGGGCGAGGATGATCCAGAGGATTCATCGCTGCTGTGATTGCGGGCAGCACGGCAAAGCTCTACACGGCTGAAGTATTAGCGCTGGCCATGAGGCTGGCGGAAAACCCGCTCGACCCGGCCTTGCCGCTTACGGGTGAAGCGCGCAGTCGCAGCTGCGGCAGCACATTGTCCATGCGCCTTGCCGTTGATCGCGAGCATCGGATCGAGACCATCGGAATTCAGGCCGCAGCCTGTGCAATCGGACAAGCCTCTGCCGCAATCTTCGCCGGTCAGGCCATCGGAAGGGATGCATCTTCCATCAGCGCCACGCTCGTTGCGCTGGAATGCTGGCTGACTGGAGAGAGTGGATTGCCGGACTGGCCCGAACTCAGCCTGATCGCCCCCGCACGTGATCATCCAGCCCGCCATGGCGCGATCTTGCTGCCGTGGAAGGCCGCGCTGGAGGCACTTTCCAAGGCGTAATTCTGCGGCTAGGGACTGCGCTTTCAATCTTCCCGGGGGAAAGGGCGCTGCATGGCTGACGGAAACACCACGACCATTCATGAACCAAGCACCAAGGAAATTCGCCTTGTCATTGCGGCTTCCTCCGCAGGGACCGTTTTCGAATGGTATGATTTCTTCATCTACGGCACGCTGGCCGCCTTTGTCGGCCAGGCATTCTTTCCCGATGTCGGCCCGACCTTGCAGTTGTTGCTGGTCTGGGCCGGCTTTGCTGTCGGTTTTGGTTTCCGCCCGCTGGGTGCCATCCTGTTCGGCTATTGGGGTGACAAGTTTGGCCGCAAATACACGTTTTTGGTCACTGTAACCCTGATGGGGATTGCCACTGCCGGGGTCGGTCTGATCCCGACTGCGGACACGATTGGCATCTGGGCACCGATTATCGTTTTGGTCCTGCGTATCCTGCAAGGTCTGGCCCTGGGTGGTGAATATGGCGGGGCGGCGATTTACGTTGCGGAACATTCGCCACCTAACCGGCGCGGCTACTACACCGGCTATATTCAGGCGTCGGTAGTCGGCGGGTTTGTGCTGTCGATCGCAGTCGTTCTGTCCAGTCAACTGATATTCTCGGACGAGGCAATGGCCTCATGGGCATGGCGCATTCCCTTCCTGCTTTCGCTGGTCCTGCTGGCGATTTCGCTGTGGATGCGCCTGAAGCTGAACGAAAGCCCGGTTTTCCGCCAGATGAAGGAAGAGGGTGAGATTTCCGGCAATCCCTTCGTCGAAAGCTTCACCTATCCCAGGAACAAGAAGCGCATCTTTATCGCGCTGTTTGGGGTTACGGGCATCCTGACGACGATCTGGTACACGGCATTCTTCTCTGCCTTGTCGTTCCTGAAGGGGCCAATGCGGCTAGACACGACCACCACAGAGATCGTGATCGGGATCGCGGCCTTGCTGGGGATGGGTTTCTATGTGCTGGTTGGTGCATGGTCAGACAAGGTCGGGCGCAAGCGTCCGCTGGTGATCGGTGCAGGATTGACCCTGTTGCTGCTGTTTCCGCTGTTCTGGGCAATGGGCTCACTTGCCAACCCGGGTTTGCAAGCCAGCGCAAAGGCGGCCCCGGTGGTCGTTTCCGGCACGTCCTGCACAACAGACCCGTTCGCGGATCTGACCGGGACAAAGCTTTCCACTTGCGGCCAGTTGCTTGAGACGCTGACGGCCAGCGGAGTTCCCTATTCCGTGGAGGATGCCGCAGAAACCTCGGTCACTGTTGGTGGCGAGCAGATCGCCATCGCCCCGGAATGGTTGTCTAACGACGATGCCACCAGGAAAGAGGCGGCCGCAGCCCGCAAGGCTGGCCTTGAAGCAGCGCTGACCGAGCGAGGCTTTGATTTCAGTGTCCAGCATCCCGGTCTGCTCTCGCTGATCGGGATCGGCCTGGTGCTGATGGTGCTGGGCGGCTTGTCGGCCCTGACCTATGGCGGTGTGGCCGCGCAGTTGACTGAGATGTTCCCGGCGCAGATCCGCTATAGTTCGATGTCGATCCCCTATCACATCGGGGCGGGCTATCTGGGCGGCTTCCTGCCGCTGATTGCCAGCTATATCAATGCAAGAACCGGCGATGCCTATGCTGGCCTGTGGTACACCTGGGTCGTTGTTGCATTCGGCCTGGTGGTCGCATGGTGGGGGCTGAAGGACGGCCCACCGCGTGACTTTGAAGATGATACCTGATCTGCCACCACCGACATTGCGGCTCAGGATTGATGAAGCTGCGCTGGCATCAAACTGGCACACGCTGGATCAGATGTCCGGCTCAGCAAAGGCAGGCGCAGCGGTAAAGGCCGATGGCTATGGCCTTGGCGTGGAGCGCGTGATACCCGTGCTGCGCAAGGCCGGGGCGGAGGATTTCTTTGTCGCGCACTGGTGCGAGGTTCCTGCTGTCCTCGCGCATATCCCTGCCGCCATGCTGAGCGTGCTGCATGGGCCGCTGACTGCTAAGGATGCGCGCTACGCCCGCGAAACCGGGGTGCGCCCGGTGATCAATTCGCTGCATCAAGCCCGGCTGTGGCTGGAAAGCGGGGGCGGGCGGTGTGATCTGATGGTTGATAGCGGGATCAATCGATTGGGAATTGCAACGCATGAAATAGCCGACCCGCTAATCGCGCGGCTGGAGATCGACACGCTGATGTCGCATCTCGCTTCGGCGGATGAGGACAGCCCGATGAATGCCCGGCAATTGGCGGCATTCCGGCAGGTCGTGCAACACTTGCCAGCCCGCCGTACCAGCCTGGCCAACAGTGCCGGTATTGCTTTGGGTGAAGATTATGCCTTCGGCCTGACCCGCCCGGGCCTTGCCCTTTATGGAGGGATTCCACGCCCGGAGCTTGAAGGCGTGATCAGGCAGGTAGCCTTTCCGCAAGCAGCCGTGCTCCAGCTGCGCAACCTCAACGCCGGTGACAGCGTCGGCTATAATGCCACCTTTACCGCCAGCGAGCCCATGCGGGTCGCCGTAGTGTCGCTGGGTTATGCCGATGGTTTTCTGCGCTGCCGGGGGCCAGATTCCGCATTGCTGCATGAGGGGCGGGAACTGCCCATCCTTGGCAAAGTGTCGATGGACATGATCGTGGTCGATTGCGCAAACGCACCCGATCTGCGGGACGGCGACTGGCTGAATGTTGCGCAGCATTTGCCTGATTCATCGCGCGATTCGGGTCTGTCGCAATATGAATTGCTGACCCTGACAGGGCGCCGATTTCGCTGATGCGAAAGGGATTTTGCTGCCCTTGCAAACACAATGCTGCAAGTGCTAAACTGCTCTGGGGAAACATAAGACGGGGCGCAGGAAAAACTTAATGGCAAAAGATCAGGACGGTTCCGGACCGATAATCATCAAAAAATACGCCAACCGGCGTCTCTATAACACCAGTTCCTCCAGCTACATCACGCTGGATGATCTGGCCCGGATGACCCGGCAAGGAAGCGATTTCCAGGTCCTTGATGCCAAGACGGGTGACGACATCACCCATTCGATCCTGACACAGATTATCATGGAAGAAGAAGCCAGCGGGCAGCACATGCTGCCTGTCAGCTTTCTGCGCCAGCTGATCGGCATGTATGGCAATTCCATGCAGACCATGATGCCATCCTATCTCGAAGCGACCATGGCCAATTTCCGCGAGCATCAGGTGAAGCTCAAGGAAGCGTTCGAAGGCAATGTGACGGAAAATCCCTTTGCCAAGATGGCAGAGGCAAATCTGGCAATGTTCCGGTCGGCCGCGCAGGCGATGATGGCCAAGGTTGGCGGTGAAACAGCCAGCAAGCCTGCTGAACCCGAACCCGCCCCTGAAAGCGAGATGGAACTGCTGCGCAAGCAGCTGGCCACCATGCAGAAGCGGCTGGACGAACTCGACAAGTAAGGCTCTGCCGCGCGTTCTTTCGCACAAACGCCCAATTCCCTACTCGACTTTGCCTGCCTCTCGACTGTAGGGCTGGGCAAATACTCCTATCCTCGAACCAGACGGAGCCAGGACACACGTGTCGAATATCCGCCATGCGCTGAATGTGAAGCGCGAAGATGATTTTGCGCAATGGTATCAGGAAGTCATCTCGGCTGCCGATATGGCCGAGGAATCGGGTGTGCGTGGCTGCATGGTCATCAAGCCATGGGGCTATGGTATCTGGGAACGTATCCAGCGCCTGATGGATGACCGGATCAAGGCGGCCGGTGTCCAGAACTGCTATTTCCCGCTTTTCATCCCGCTCGCCAATTTCACGCGTGAAGCGGAGCATGTCGAAGGCTTTGCCAAGGAAATGGCTGTGGTCACGCATCACCGCCTGATCGCTGATGGCAATGGCGGGCTGGTGCCCGATCCGGCGGCAAAGCTGGAAGAACCGCTGGTCGTGCGCCCGACATCGGAAACGATCATCGGCGATGCCATGGCGCGCTGGGTGCAGAGCTGGCGCGATCTGCCGCTGCTGACCAATCAATGGGCCAATGTCGTGCGCTGGGAAATGCGCACCCGCATGTTCCTGCGCACCAGCGAATTCCTGTGGCAGGAAGGGCATACAGCGCATGAAAACCGCGAAGATGCGCTGGTGGAAACCAAGCGCGCGCTGGAAATGTATCGCGCCTGTCTGGAAGACGATCTGGCCATTCCTGTGATCGCGGGTGAAAAGCCGGAAAATGAGCGCTTCCCCGGTGCCGTGGAAACCTGGTCAGTCGAAGCCATGATGCAGGATGGCAAGGCGCTGCAGGCTGGCACCAGCCACTATCTCGGCACCAATTTCGCCCATGCGGCGGGCATTCAGTTTCAGGATCGCGAAGGCGGTCAGCAATTTTGCCATACGACCAGCTGGGGCACCTCCACCCGCATGATAGGCGGGCTGATCATGACCCATGGCGATGATGACGGGCTGCGCGTGCCGCCCCGTATCGCACCGCAGCAAGTGGTGATCCTGCCTATGCTGCGCGACAAGCCAGAAGATGCGGCACTGCTGGAATATTGCGAAAAACTGCGCAAGGGCCTTGCTGCTCAATTCGCGCTTGGTGAACGCATCCGCGTGCTGCTCGACAAGAAGCCGGGCAAGGCCGCAGCCAAGCGCTGGGACTGGGTGCGCAAGGGGGCACCGGTCATTATCGAAGTCGGCTCTCGCGATATGGAGGCAGGCAATATCACCCGCATTCGCCGTGATCGGCTGTGGGATGAAAATGGCAAGCCCAACTTCCAGAGCCGCGGCTTTGAAGAATGTATCGACAATATGGGCGCGATGCTGGAGGAAATGCAGCACAAGCTGTTTGGCGAAGCGCTGGAGCGCCGCAATGCCAACATTCATCGCGGTGTAAACAGCGTTGCAGAGCTGGCAGATTTCTACGCCAGTAATGGCAAATATCCCGGCTGGGTCGAAGTACAGTGGTCAAAGCCGACCGGGAAAACACTCGACAAGGTTGTCGAGCAGTTGAAGGAACTGAAGTTGACTTTCCGCAATGTGCCGATTGATGCTGAGCCTGCCGATGGGAGTTGTATCTTCACCGGCGAACCTGCGTCCGAACGCATCCTCGTTGCGCGCGCATATTAGAATAGAATCACAAGGCCAACAGTTCTGGGGAGAGGTCTTATGCTGGCTGCCATCAAGTATAATCTTTCACATCTGACTCAGTTTGACGGGCGCGATGCGCGCCAGACCTTTTGGTACTACGTGCTGTTCTTGGTTGTGATGCAATTCGGTGTGGGCATCATCGCGGCGATCCCGCTTTATATCGACATGTTCACCGGCGCTTTCCAGGCAGCGCAGGCTGGCATGGACGAGCAGCAAATGCAGGCGATGATGATGGCCAATATGGGCGATCAACTGCGCACGCAGGTCTGGATTTCCGCTGGCATTGGCGTGGTTATTTCCGCCTTGCTGGCAGCATCTTTTGTCCGTCGTTTGCATGATGCGGGCTTTACCGGCTGGATCGCCATTATTCCGATCGCGACCTATTTCTTCTCGCTCGGCTACAACATCGTCAATCTCGACAATATGCTGGCGCTGATGGAAAAGGCGATGTCCGCCACGAACCCGCAAGAGGCATTCGCCATACAGGGCCAGATGGCCAGCACCAGCCTGATCAGTTGGGTGGGCATTCTTGTCGTGATTGGTTTTGGTGTGCTCAAGTCGCAGGCAGGGCCCAACAAATATGGCGATGCGCCGGTCAGCTTCTGACACTTTGCATTCCCGGCAAAGCGTGTAACCTGCGCTTATGCGCAAAATCCTGACCGCTGTTGCCCTGCTCGCCTGCTCTGCCGCCGTGCAAGCGGAAGATCATCCGGCTGATGCCGTCTCATCGGAGCGGCTCGAAGCGGATATTCATACGCTGGTAGGCTTTGGCACGCGCCATACGCTGTCGCTGCAGGATCATCCTACGCGCGGGATCGGGGCTGCGATCCGCTGGGGAGAGGCGACCTTCAAGGATATCTCCACCCGGTGCGGCGGCTGTCTCGAAGTAGTCGTACCGGAACGCATGGTGCAGGGGCGCCGCATTCCTGAGCCTACCCGCCTGCGAAATGTCGTTGCTATCCAGTGGGGCACAGAGCGTCCGAATGAAGTCGTGATCGTGCAAGGCCATATCGATAGCCGCGTGAGCGACGTGATGGATTTCACCAGCGATGCCCCCGGCGCGAATGATGATGGTTCAGGCACGGTTCTGATACTGGAAGCCGCACGGGTCCTCTCGCAGCGCAAATATCCCACCACCATTGTCTATGTACTGCTCTCTGGAGAGGAACAGGGGCTGTATGGTGGGCAATTGATGGCTGACTATGCCGAGGAGCAGGGCTGGACCGTCAAGGCAGTGCTGAACAATGATATTGTCGGCGGATCATGCGGGTCAGACGGGGTTTGCGACGACAGCAATGTTCGCGTCTTTTCCGAAGGGCCCCGCGCTGACCTGAACGACGCAATCCGCGCCGATCAGCGCCGCAATGGCGGGGAGAATGACAACCCGAGCCGCAATCTCTCGCGCTGGCTGGACGGGCTGGCGGATGAATATCCCGATGGTCTGAATGTCCGCCAAATCTGGCGCACGGACCGGATGGGCCGGGGCGGAGACCAGATACCCTTTCTGGACAAGGGCTATCCCGCGATCCGCTTTTCCGTCGCGATAGAGGATTACGAACACCAGCATCAGGATCTGCGCGTCGAGGATAGCGTGACCTATGGCGATACGGCGGATGAAATGGATTTCGCCTATCTCGCCAAGGTGACACAGCTGAATGTGCGCGCCCTGGATCGGCTGGCACGCGCCCCCATGCCGCCGGAAGTGACGGCGCGGGCAGCGGTGCGGACAGATACGCTTATTGAATGGGAGGACGTACACGGCGCAATCCTTTACGAGATATTCGCCCGACGTACCGATGCGCCAACCTGGGGTAATTCGATCGCAATTTCCTATCTCGACGGTCCCGCTTCCAGCAACGCCAACCAGTCTGCGAACAGCGGCAAATGGTCTCATGTCGCCAAATTGCGCGGAGATGACTGGTTCTTTGGCGTCAGCGCCTGCTCAGCACAGGGCGCTTGCAGCCCGGTTTCCAGCGCGGTGCCCGCCGGCGCCTTTGCGCCGATCCCCAAGGAAGAGGGTGACAGCGAGTAGCGCCGCGTCCATAGGCGCAGCATGGCCAAACGCCCCACAACCAAGCATCCCCAGGGGCTGCCCACGCGAGAGCAGGTTCTCGAATTCATCCAGAGCGCCGATGCCATCGTCGGCAAGCGCGAGATTGCCAAGGCTTTCGGGCTGAAGGGGCAGGAGAAGATCGCGCTCAAGGCGCTGCTCAAGGATATGGCAGAAGAAGGGCTGATAGACGGCAAGAAGACTGCCTATCACCGCATGGGCGGTGTGCCTAAAGTTACTGTTCTTCGTGTGCTGGAAATCGACGACGGGGATGCCTTTGCCATTCCCGACAGCTGGAGCCCCGATGACGCGACACCGCCGCCCCGGCTGAAGATCATCGAGAAGAAGAAGGGGCCGGGCTGCATGGCGGCGCTGCGGGTCGGTGACCGTGTGCTCGCGCGGACCGAAGAGACGCAGCGTGGCTGGCTGGCGCATCCGATGAAGAAGCTGCCTGCCCGAACGGAAGGGCTGATGGGCGTGGTAGAGCTGGATGGCACCGGCAAGGGCTGGCTTGCCCCGGTCGATAAGCGCGTGCGGAACAGCGCGCCAATTGCGGATCTTGGCGGAGCGGAAGAGGGCCAGCTGGTAATTGCCGAACCTGCCGGGCGTTCCCCGCGCGCCGGGGTAAAGGTGGTGGAAGTACTGGGTGATCCACTCGCGCCCAAGAGCTTCTCCATGATCGCCATCGCCAAGCATGGCATCCCGCATATCTTCCCCGAGGAGACGCTGGCCGAGGCCGAACGTGCAGCAAAGCTCCCGCTCAGCGAAGAAAAGCGCGAAGACCTGCGCGACTTGCTCATCGTTGCCATCGACCCCGCCGATGCCCGCGACCATGATGACGCTATCTGGGCCGAACCTGACGGGCAGGGCGGTTTCCGCGCCATTGTCGCGATTGCCGATGTCAGTTTCTACGTCCGGCCCGGCGGCCAGATTGACCGCGAAGCACGCAAGCGCGGCAATTCGGTCTATTTC
>JAGREF010000136.1 GCA_020446665.1 Sphingomonadaceae bacterium | reverse complement strand
GTGGACGACTTTTACGCCGCCCGCAGCAGCACTTCGCCGCCGCCACCGTGGTCTAATTTTGCACCGCCGTTCTCATAGCAACGCTCTCGCCTTCATCGCAGCCTGCAGGTCGACATCGAGACCTAGCGCAGCGGCATGTCTCAAAGTGAGGTTGACCCGATTGACCGCCTTAGCCGCAGCATCCGCCTTGCTATGCCAAATTGGATCTACCGCTTCTTTGAGTTTGTGCTGATCAAGCTTGGTGATCGGGAGTTTGCCGATCTTTGGTATGATGTGGTTCTCAAGCGGCGACATCCATTTCCCGGCCTCACCATCGCCCTTCAGCTCAGCCTTGCGAGCTTCAAAGCAGCTAGCAATTGCTTCTGCGACGGTCATCTGCCGAGCAGCGCATTTGGACTTCTCGCGCTCGTCAATTGGATCAATTCCATCTCGCCACTGCCTTCTAAATTCCGCTGCGCGCTCCCTAGCTTCAGCGATAGAAACATCGGGCCAACGGCCAAGCCCCATCTCACGCCGCTGCCCATAACGCGTAAGCCGAAGCACCCACTGTCCAAAATCGCTGTTGCGCTTCACAAGCCACAAGCCTTGCCCATCAGCATACTTACCGGCAGCGAGGCGCTTAGCCATCAGATGGGATAGAACATTGAACTTCACAGTCCCCCTTTGATAATCGAACTGATATCCACCTTGCAATCCCCCTTTTACCGCGCGCAGGCATTTTTCTCATGTTCCGGCATGTTTATGCAATCATTTGTGTTTAAACATTTCTATGAGAAACCCGCTCAGCTATGTTCAGCCATAGTTTGGTGCTGTTCTGCGCCCCAGCAGCACCATTTTTAATCGTTTTCTCTCACGACAATTCGCTTGGCTGATGTCTCCGAGGGGCGGCCTTTCGGCCGGCGCGCGGTCGCGCTTGCGAACTCCGGGGAGTTCGGAGAACTTTGCTGCCGGTGCGCGGATTCGCTTGCCAAGGCGCGGTGCGTTACGCATGTAAGGCACCATGGAAAACACCGATGACGACGCGCTGACCCCGCTGCATCCCAGCCATGTGACAGTCCTGCGGATCGTCACGGGTCTGGCAACATTGCCCTTTGTGATTGTCGCGCTGGTGCTGGAAGTGCGCGCTTTCCTGTTCCCCGGTGCCTTCATGGTGCCGGTGGTGCTGGGCGCGCTGTTTATTGTGCTGCGCGTGCCGCTGCGGCGCTATGCCGCGCGTGGTTACCAGATGGGCGAAGACCGGCTGCGCGTGGTCAAGGGGCTGCTGTTCCGCTCCGATACGGTGGTCCCCTTTGGCCGGGTGCAGCATATTGACGTGGATCAGGGGCCGCTGGAGCGCGCCTATGGCTTGGCCACGCTGACCGTGCACACGGCGGGCACGCATAATGCCTCGGTCACGCTGCCGGGGCTGGGGCACGGGGATGCGATGGCCATGCGCGAGGCGATCCGCGCGCATATCCGCCGAGACACGATGTGAACATGGAAGAGCGGCCACTCCCCACACCGCAGCGGACCAACCCGCTGGGCATGATCGCGCTGGCGGCGCAGGGGCTGGGCAAGTCAGCCTTGCCCATGGTCGCGGCGATGTTTGGCCTGCGCAATGAATTTTCCGGCATCGCGCTGGTGCTGGTCGCGCTGGCGGGGGTGGGCGCGATCATGGCGGTGCTCGCCTTCCTGCGCTGGCACCGGCTGACCTATGTCGTGGGGGCAGAGGACATCCGCGTGGAAAGCGGCATTATCAGCCGCGCGGCGCGCTCTGTCCCCTATGAACGGATTCAGGATGTCAGCCTGGAGCAGAAATTGCTCCCGCGCCTATTGGGGCTGGTGGAGGTCCGCTTTGAAACCGGGGCCGGGGGCAAGGATGAGCTGAAGCTCGCCTATCTCTCTGCGGAGGAAGGCGCACGGCTACGCGAAGTGATCCGCGAGAGGCGCGAGGAAGAGGCAGAGACGCCCGCTGCCAGCATGGCTGAGCAAGAGGCACAGCCCGACAGCCCGCCTATCTTCGCCATGGGGCCGGGGCGGCTGCTGCGCTTTGGCCTGTTCGAATTCTCGCTCGCCGCCGTGGCGGTGGTGGGCGGCCTTGCGCAGCAATTCGATTTTCTGCTGCCGTTTGACATCTGGGATTGGGAGGAATGGTCCGGGATAGTCGCCGGGCCGGGCGAGCAGATCGCGCATCTCGGCCCCTATGCGCAGGCAGCGGGGATCGTGCTGGCGCTTGGCTCGCTGGTGGTGCTGGGCTTTGCCACGGGGATCGCGCGCACCTTTACCCGCGAATGGGGCTTCCGGCTGGACCGTACGCCCAAGGGGTTCCGCCGCCAGCGCGGGCTGTTCACCCGCACCGATGTGGTGATGCCCGCGCACCGGGTGCAGGCGGTGCAGCTGGGCACGCGCATTCTGCGCCGCCGCTTCGGCTGGCATTCGCTCAAATTCGTCAGCCTCGCGCAGGATGCGGGCAAGGCGAGCCATGTCGTCGCCCCCTTTGCCAAACTGGCAGAGATTGACCCGATCATCCGCGCTGCGGGGTTCGAACCGGCGAGTGACGGGCTGGAATGGCACCGCGCCAGCCGCGCCTATCTGACGGATAGCATGGTGCTGGTCGGCGGGTTTTTCGCGCTGCTGGCGCTGGGGCTGGGGATCGCGGTCAACCCGCTGCTCGGCTTCGCACCGCTGGCGCTGGGCATGGCGCTGGTGCTCGGCGAGCAGATCAGCTGGCACCATCTGCTCCACGCCAGCGATGCGCACCAGCTCTATTCCCGCCACGGCTGGCTCGCGCCCAAATCGCAGATCGCCTCACGGGTAAAGCTGCATTCGGCAGAGATCAGCCAGGGCCCGCTCGCGCAACGCCGCGGCTATGCGACGCTGGTCCTCGGCCTGGCAGGCGGCGTGCTGGCGATAAAGGGCCTGCCAGTGGAACGGGCCCGCGCACTAAGGGCAGCGGTGCTGGAGAGCATGACGGGAACGGATTTCTCGGAATTGCGGTGAGGGGGGCAATTCGAAGACTCCAATGAAGGACTGCTCGCTCGTATTCTGACTACGAAAGCAGCCATTCCGGAAACGAACCGGCTGCTGACGTCGACAATTTGATCGTCAATCTTCCTCTTTGTCATCGACCAATCGCCACGCCTTCCCGTCGAGCTCAAAGGTGGAGATGTGCCGGACCTGCCCAGATGCTGAGTGCGAAAAGTAACGACATTCTACAATTGTCCGGGGAGTGCCTGTAATATGATTGTTGCATGCAAGGTTGCTTACGCGCTCGACCGGAACAATATGCCCAGCGACTACCGAATCTGAAGGTTGCGAGCTGAGGTAGGCAAAGAAATCACCTTCAGCCTGTTGATTTAGAACCGCTGTAATTGTGGCCCGGCTCGGGCCAATGGCTTTGACGCATGCTGACAATGCAAGCGACCCGCCAGCTAAAATCAAGAACACAGGCCAGATTTTCATGCTGCAGGAATAGTTTGCATGTGCCCAATTTACAATGTCCGCTTCCCACGACATTCAGGCCGTAGCGGATAAACGAAGCGAGCATTGATAGCTGGCATTTTCTCCAGTCACCACCAGCTCACCCGTCACCCCGGCCACCGAGCCGGGGTCCCGCTTTTCTTCCGGCGCAAGGCTTGCTCAATTGAGCAAATCATAGAGATCAGACCAGTCGGGATTGGCGCGTTCGATCAGGCCGAATTTCCATTCCCGGCGCCAGCGTTTGATCCGCTTTTCATGCGCGATGCAGTCTTCGATGGAATCGCCTTGCTCTGCCCAGACAAGGCGATGCAAGCCATAGCGCGCGCAGAAATCCGAACCGCTGCCCTGACGGTGCTGGAAGATGCGAGTGGCAAGATCGGACGTCACGCCGACATAGATTGTCCCGCGATAGCGGTCGGCCATGATGTACACCCAGCCACCCTTGCTCTTGCGATCCATGGCAGCACTTCAAGGGAAGCGGGACCCCGGGTCAAGCCCGGGGTGACGGGGTGTGGTTTGGTAGGGGCAGCTCTCCACGATATTCCTGCCATTAAAGCCGTTTCGTTTGTTTCCGAATAAAGGCGAATTGTTCACGGGGGAACTTGGCCACGCTGCCTAGTTGATATTCGATTGTTTCAATCACCAAATTATTCTTCACAGTTTCGATTTGGGGGGTTGCGCACACAGCGACTTTAGCTTTCCCCTTGAGTCGCTGCGCTACTGAAGGGCAATGCGCTTCGGTCCGGCGCGGTTCGCTCGTGGATTAGTCAATAACAGCCTTGCTTGAGAGTTAGGCCTGACCCAAAGTGTGAACGTGACAACAGCCTTTGGCGCCAAACCTGAGGTTGGGGGACCGCAAGTGGTCGAGCCGTGTAAGCAGTCAGACCCTTCCACAAGGTCTAAATGAGAGCACTTACCGTCCCCTGTCATTCACTTTGCGCGTCACGGTCGGTCAGGTCAAATTCAAACAGTCTTGAAAACCGCCAGCGGTGCCATCCTGTGGCCTACTAGATTTCCCATTATTGTCGCTGCCTGTGAGCCATTTTAGCGAAAACATTGAGTTTTGCGCGGAGTGAGGGCTCCGGTTTGATTCGATTTTTCGTAGGTTTTTATCAACAAGTAACCCGCGCCCATCCCCTAGGCGCATTTCGCTCTGCTCAATGCACTCTAAGGAAATGTCCGGAAACTTGCGTGGGTCGATATAGGGTGCATTGAGGCATCGCCGAAATGCACCTGTTTGCGCGAAGAAAAGCGGGATCCCGGCTCAAGGCCGGGATGACGGAAGGGGGATGGCCGTATTTCCCCGGCCTGCGCATCATAGATGCCGTTCAAAATCCATGCTGTGATGCAGTACCCGCACGATCAGAATGTCGTTGGCGGTCGGCACGTAGAAGATCACATGGGCTTGCTGCCTGATGCGGCGAAGCCGGGGGGCAATCTCTTCCGCAGATCGGCCAAGATACGGATTGTCTAGCAGGGAAGCGAAGCACGCCTGCAACTGGTCACGGTATTTTCGCGCCTGCTCGATGCCAAATTCGGCAATCGTGTAATCCGCTATAGTGCCAAGGTCGTTCGCCGCCTGTCTGCTAATGCGCAGGTCAGGCCTCACGGGAGCGACTGCGATCTTCCGCAGATGCCCATATCGCGTCGAGCGTCAAATTGCTCACTCCGCTTTCCAGACCTTCGGCGATCATCTGTTTCAGGTCAGACAGCTTGTTCTGCCCTTCCTGGTCTCGCCGCACGAGGTCGCGGATATATTCGCTGTCATTGGTGAAGGCCCCGCGCGCAATCTGCGCCTTGATCCATGCGTCCTGATGGTCGCTTAGCGTGATGGTTTTTCTGACTGTTGCCATGTTTCGCTCCTGCCACACCCGTATCATACTATTGGTGCAGAACGCAACGAAATCGGGCGGAGAGGTTCGGGTGGCGCAGCTTTGCGCGGAGCATTTTCCTACAGCCCCCGCGCCTGCTATGCTCGCTGTGTTCTTTGACCCTTGTGAAGCCCCTCCGACCAGGCCCTGCCCAGTGCAGGGCTTTCGCGTTTTTGCGCCCTATGGACAGGTTTGTCCGGGGGCGCTTGCCAGAATGTGTTTGTTCAACTTGCGCCAAATGCAACTGTTATGCCCGCAAATGGGCCCATTCCTTGTGCCGGTCAAAGGCGACCTCGACATAGGAACAGGCGGGCACGATCTTGAAGCCCTGTTCTTCCGCATCGGCCACCAGCGCCTTGACCAGAGCCCCCGCCACGCCGCGGCCGCCGATTTCCTTGGGCACTTGCGTGCTGCGTGCCACTCTGGCGCCGTCTTTCAGCACCCAGATCAGCCGCCCCCTGGCGCTGGTGCCGGGCAGGGTGGCGATATATTTGCCGTGATTGCCTTCATCCTCGCGAGTGATGTGGATTCCGTCGATGCTCATGCTGCTTGGCCTCGGGCTATTGTGTGACTAAATGCGCGCCATGCAATTCCTGTCTGACAATGCCGCCGCTGTCCATCCCGCCGTCTGGCAGGCGATGAAGGACGTCGATGCCGTGGATGCCCCCTATGACGGGGATCGCGCCTCTGCCGCGCTGGATGATGCCATGGCGATACTGTTCGGGCGGGAAGTGGCCGTGCTGTGGGTGGCCACGGGCACGGCGGCCAATTGCCTGGCGCTGTCCACCATGGTGCCGCCGCATGGCGGGGTCGCCTGCCATCGTGAAGCGCATATCGAGATGGATGAAGGCGGCGCGCCGGGCTTCTATCTCCACGGGGCCAAGCTGCTGCTGTGTGAGGGCGATCATGCCAAGGTGACGCCCGCCACGCTGGCTGCCACGCTCGATCCGATCCGCGATGATGTGCATCAGGTGCAGCCGCATGCGCTCTCCATCACGCAGGCGAGCGAATATGGCTGCATCTATACGCCCGGCGAACTGGCCGCGCTGGATGCGGAATGCGGGCGGCGGGGCCTCGCCTTCCACATGGACGGGGCGCGCTTTGCCAATGCCGTCGCCTTCGCCAATCGCCCGCCGGCAGAAGTGGCCGGGCCGGTCGATGCGCTCAGCTTCGGCTTTGTGAAGAATGGCGGGATGAGCGCGGAAGCGATCGTGTTCTTTGATCCCTCGCTCGCCGATGTCGCCCGCTATCGCCGCAAGCGGGCCGGGCATCTGCAGAGCAAGGGGCGCTATCTCGCGGCGCAGATCCTTGCCATGCTGGAGAAGGATATCTGGCTGCACAATGCCGCCGCCGCCAATGCTGCTGCTGCCGAGATTGCCTCTGCCTGTGCAGAGCGGTTGCTGCATCCGGTGCAAGCGAATGAAGTGTTCATGGCCTGCACCGCGCAGGAGCGGGAGGCTTTGCGGGCGCAAGGTTTCAGCTTCTACGACTGGGGCGAAGGGGCTGCGCGCTTTGTCACCGCCTGGAACAGCCGGGCCGAGGATGCGCAGGCGCTGGCGCGGGCCATCGGAGGCTTATGAGCGAGCTTCCCCCGCATGCGCTGCTGCGGCCGCGCGTGGCCTTTCCCTTCCTGCTGGTGGCGCTGATCTGGGGTTCGACCTGGTTCGTCATCACCGGGCAGATCGGGGAAGTGTCACCCCATTGGGCGGTTGCCTATCGCTTTGCTCTGGCCACCCCGGCAATGTTCGCGCTGGCGCTGGTGATGCGGCATTCGCTCGCCATGCCGCGCCGCGCACATTGGCTGGCGCTGGCGATGGGGCTGTTCCAGTTTTGCGGGAATTTCACCTTTGTCTATCTGGCAGAGCTGCACCTGACCTCAGGCATTGTTGCGCTGATGATCGGCATGATGCTGGTGCCCAATGCGATATTGGGGCGCCTGTTGCTGGGGCAGGAGATCACCGGGCGCTTCGTACTGGGCAGCGCGATTGCGCTGGCGGGGATTTGCCTGCTGCTGGTGAATGAAGCGCGGGTTGCGCCGCTGGGCGGCAATGTTGCGCTGGGCACAGTGCTGGCGCTGATTGCGATGCTGACTGCCTCGGTCGCCAATGTGATTCAGGCCGGGCCGGCCGGGCGGGGGGTTCCGCTGGTGAGCTTGCTGGGCTGGGCCATGCTCTATGGCACGGCGATGGATGCGGCGCTTGCCTTTGCGCTGGCCGGGCCGCCGGTCTTCCCTGCTGCCTCGCAATTCTGGCTGGGCACTGCCTGGCTGGCCTTTGCCGGGTCGATCGTGACCTTCCCGATCTATTACGGGCTGGTGCGAGAATTGGGCGCTGGCCGGGCGGCCTATAATGGCGTGCTGGTGGTGGTGGTCGCGATGGTCATTTCGACCCTGATGGAAGGTTATCGCTGGACCCCGCTCGCCACCGCGGGCGCAGTGCTGGCCATGATCGGCCTGATGGTGGCGCTGCGCGCAAGGCAGGTGAAGCTGGAGGGCTAGAGCAGCGCCCGCAAGCCTTCACGATAGGTCGGGTAGGCAGGCTGCCAGCCGAGCACGCGCTTGGCCTTACCGTTCGCAACCCGGCGGTTCTCGGCATAGAAGCCGCGCGCCATGGGACTGAGCCCGGCTTCCTCCATGGTCTGGAGCGGCGGGGGCGGGCTGCCCAGCAGACGGCAGGCTTCCTCGATCACGGCGTTCTGGCTGCAGGGCAGGTCATCGGCGAGGTTATAGGCACCGGGCGGCGCATCCAGCCCGGCGATCACTCCGCTGGCAATGTCGTCCACATGAACCCGGCTGAAGACCTGCCCTGGCTGGTCGATCCGATGCGCCTTGCCGCTGCGGACCCTGTCCAGCGGGCTGCGACCGGGGCCGTAAATGCCGGGCAAGCGAAAGACGCGTGCGCCCAGTTCCAGCCAGCGCCGATCAGCTGCGCTTCGGGCCGTGCGGCGGCCGGTACCGACCGGTGCGCTTTCATCGACCCATGCGCCGCCAGTATCTCCATAAACGCCAGTGGAAGAGAGATAGCCGAGCCATTTGCCGCCGGCCGCCAGTCTTCCGCCATAGGTCATCAGCACGTCGTCTCCGCCAGTGACATTCTCCGGCGGGACCGAGGACAGCACATGGGTACAATGATCGAGCATGGACCGCACCCGCTCGAAATCGTCGAAATCCAGATTGCCCGCGCTGCCTGTCGCGTCGATCCGCCAGCCTGCCGCGCGCAGCTTTTCGGCAATCCTTTGCGCGGTATAGCCTAGCCCGAAGATGAAAAGATGACCCATAATTGCCTTGTACCCACATTTCCCAAGTAAGGCGC
>JAGREF010000135.1 GCA_020446665.1 Sphingomonadaceae bacterium | reverse complement strand
TTCCAGCGAATGGCGGCGGCGCGCAGGGCAAACCCTGCCGCCGCCGCTATGCTATAGGTGATGGGTGAGGGCAGGCTGGCGAGAGTGCCGGCAACGCAGAGCGCCGCGGAAAGCGCCGCTGCCGTGACATAGAGTTCGGGCCGCATGATGATTGACGGGCGGCCGGCGACCACATCGCGGAAAATCCCGCCAACACAGCCGGTGACAATCCCCATTACCATCGCCGGAACAGGCGGGATGCCATATGTCAGCGCCTTGGCCGTACCCAGCACCGCATATGCCGTCAGTCCCAGCCCATCGGCATAATCGAGCAATTTGCCATCCCACCAGCGGGTTGGCGTGAACCATGCGAGCAGCGCCGTGCCGAGGCAGATCGCTGCCACCCAGGCATCATTGATCCAGAATACCGGCGCACCGATCAGCAGATCGCGCACCGTGCCGCCGCCCACGCCGGTGAGCAGCGCGAAAAAGCCCATGGTGACGAATGTCTGCCGTTCCTTCGCGGCCAGCAGCGCGCCCGACAGGGCAAACACCGCCACGCCGAGGAAATCGAGCAGATCGAGTACGGGTGTGAGGATTTCGGGATTGACCGGCATGGCCGCGCTCTACTCCGTCGCGAAGAGTTGCGCCATATCGGCAAAAGCCTTGATTTCTATCGCATTGCCGCTGGGATCGCGGAAGAACATCGTCGCCTGTTCGCCCGGTTGGCCAGCGAAGCGGATATAGGGTTCGATCACGAAGCGCGTGCCCGCAGCGGTGAGGCGGTCGGCTAGAGCCTGCCATTCCTCCATTCCCAGCACGAGCCCGAAATGCGGCACCGGCACACCATGGCCATCGACGGGATTGCTCGCTTCATCGCGCTGGTCACAGCCGGGCACATGATGCGCCACGATCTGGTGGCCGTGGAAGTCAAAGTCGATCCACTGCGCGCTGCTGCGCCCCTCTGCGCAGCCCATCACGCCGCCCCAGAATGCCCGCGCGGTGGCGAGATCATGGACTGGAAAGGCAAGGTGGAAGGGCGGCCGGGTCATTTGCGACCTATAGCGGCAAGGTCTGGGGCCTGAAACCCTCACCCAAACTTCGCCAGGGTCAGGGGCTTCGCGCTATCAGCCCAAGCGCCATCCCGTAACCCAGAACAGGCGCTGCGCCATAGCCCAGCAGCGGCGTGGGGTAGTGTGACAGCACTGCCATCAGCGCGAAGCCAAACAAGGTTCCTGCCATTGCGAAGCTGGCTTCGTGCGCCATGGGGAGGGCCTTCAGGATCAGGAAATAGCTCCCCAACAGTGCGGCGAAGAGAAGGATCGCCACAGGCCAGCTTTGCGCCAACGCATCGTCCAGCACCCGTTCGACAAAGGGCTGGGGCGGCAATTCGCCGTGCAGCGCCATGAAGATGCTGGCGACAAAGCCAATGATCGCGACGAGCCCGTGCCGCCAGTCACGCGTCGCATGATGCAGGCCGACAGCGGCGAAGGTCAGGGCAAAGCCGCTGGCAGCGTCTGGCTGGAGGAACAGGGCGAACAAGGCCGTCAACAGGATGGGCGCGGCATAGTCCGGATCGCGCGACGCCAGCACCGCCAGCGCGGGGAGGGCGAGCATTCCGCTATGCAATTGCAGCGGTCCGAGAGGGAGCCACCGAGCCACCGGGTCGTGGGTGATGCTGCTCAGCTCCGGCCCGGTCAGCAGTGGCAGGAACAGGGCGGCGAGCAGGATCGTGACCAGCACGCGCCGGTACCGCAAGCCTTGCGGTGCCTGACCGAAATAGGTCCAGGCCAGCGCAACAAGCAGGCAAGATCCATTGACCAGCAGGTAAGGGCGAGGGGCACCGGCGAGCGCCATCCAGCCAAGCCCCGCCATCACAGGCAGGGCGAGGGCGAGCAGCCCGGCCAGTCTCTCGCGGTGCCGGGTGCTCGCCATCTTCGCGATCACATATGGATCGGTTTGCCCGTTACCGCCATCGCCGCTTCCTTGATCGCTTCGCTATGCGTCGGGTGGGCGTGGCAGGTATAGGCGATGTCTTCGCTGGTGGCGCCGAATTCCATGGCCTGCGCCGCCTGTGCGATCATCGTGCCTGCGACGCTGGCGATGCACCACACGCCCAGCACGCGGTCACTTTCCGCATCGGCGATCACTTTCACGAAGCCATCGGGTTCGTGATTGGTCTTGGCGCGGCTGTTGGCCATCATCGGGAATTTGCCGACCTTGATGGCGCCGCGCTCTTTTGCGGCGTCTTCGGTCAGGCCAACGCCAGCGATTTCAGGCCAGGTGTAGACGACGCCGGGGATCACATCGTGATTGACGATGCCGGTCTGCCCCGCGATCCATTCGGCCACGGCGATGCCTTCATCCTCGGCCTTATGGGCGAGCATCGGGCCGGGCACCACGTCGCCAATGGCGCGCACACCGTCCACGCTGGTGCGGAATTCATGATCGACTTCGATCTGGCCGCGCTGGTTGACCGACAGGCCGATATTCTCAAGCCCCAGCCCCTGCGTGTTCGGACGCCGCCCAATGGCGACGAGCACGCAATCGGCCTTGATCTCGGTGGTCGCACCGCCCGCAGCCGAACCGACGGTCAGCGTCGCGGTCTTGCCCTTGACCGAGCAATCGGTGACCTTGGTGCCGAGCATCAGTTCCATGCCCTGCTTCTTGAAGATCTTGGCCGCTTCCTTGCGGATGTCCATGTCCATGCCGGGCAGCAGCTGGTCGAGGAATTCCACCACGGTCACTTCCGCGCCCAGTCGCCGCCAGACGGAGCCAAGCTCCAGCCCGATCACGCCGCCGCCGACCACGACCATCTTCTTGGGTACGGATTTCAATTCCAGCGCGCCGGTGGAATCGACCACCACGCCCTTGGCATTGTCCACTTCGACGCCGGGCAGGGGGGTGACGCTGGAACCGGTGGCGATCACCACTTCCCGTGCCGTGACAGTCTCGTCGCCCACTTTCACCGTGTGCGCGTCGACGAAGCTGGCATAGCCCTTCTTCCAGTCGACCTTGTTCTTCTTGAACAGGAATTCGATGCCCTTGGTCAGCCCGCCCACCGCATCGAGCCGCTGGGCATGCATCTTGTCGAGATTGAGCTTGGGCTTCACTTCGATGCCCATCTCTTCCATCGCACCATTGGCCGCGGCATCGAAATATTCGCTGGCATGCAGCATCGCCTTGGAGGGGATGCAGCCGACATTGAGGCAGGTCCCGCCCAACGTTTCGCGGCCTTCCGCGCAAGCGGTCTTCAGCCCCAGCTGCGCCGCGCGGATCGCCGCGACATAGCCGCCGGGTCCGGCACCGATAACAAGGACGTCATAGTCGTAAGTGTCAGCCATTACTCTTTCCTCAAAGGTCGATCAGCAACCGGGTCGGGTCTTCAATCGCTTCCTTGATGATCTTCAGCGCGGTCACGGCTTCGCGGCCGTCGATCAGGCGATGGTCATAGCTGAGCGCGATATACATCATCGGGCGGATCACGATCTCGCCATTCACCACCACGGCGCGGTCTTCAATCCGGTGGAGGCCCAGCACGGCGCTCTGCGGCGGGTTGATGATCGGGGTGGACATCAGGCTGCCGAACACGCCGCCATTGGAGATAGTGAAGGTGCCGCCCTTCATGTCGTCCATGGTCAGCGTGCCTTCCTTGGCCGCCTTGCCGAAATTGGCGATATCCTGCTCGATCCGGGCAAAGCCCTTCTTGTCGCAATCGCGGACAACCGGCACGACCAGACCATTGGGCGCGCTCACCGCGACCGAGATATCGACATAGTCGTGATAGACGATTTCATCGCCATCGATCTGTGCATTCACGGCCGGCACATCTTTCAGCGCCAGCACTGAAGCCTTGGCGAAGAAGGACATGAAGCCGAGGCGGATGCCGTGCTTCTTGGCGAAGAGATCCTTGTACTTCTCGCGCGCTTCGATGACGGCGGTCATGTCGACATCGTTGAAGGTGGTGAGCAGCGCGGCGGTTTCCTGCGCGCTTTTCAGTCGCTTGGCCACGGTCTGGCGCAGGCGGGTCATCTTCACGCGTTCTTCGCGGCGCTCCCCGGCGGGGGCAGCGACAGGCTCTGGCTGAGCGGATGTTGCGCTGGTGCCCTTCGCCTTGGCGGCGGCGACCACATCTTCCTTGGTCAGGCGGCCATCCTTGCCCGTGCCCTTGATCGTGGTCGGATCGACTCCGTGTTCGATCACGGCGCGGCGTACGGCGGGCGACATGGTCTGCGCATTGTCACCGGAAGTGGCAGCCGGGGCCGGAGCCTCTGCCTTGGCAGCAGCAGGTTTTGCCGCCGCTGCAGCGCCTTCTTCCACCAATGCGAGCAAGGCGCCCACTTCCACTGTATCGCCCACAGCCACGGAATGTTCGCTGAGCACACCATTGACGGGGGAGGGGACCTCCACCGCGACCTTGTCGGTTTCAAGGCTGGCGATTGGCTCGTCAGCGGAAACGGCATCACCGGGCTGTTTGAGCCATTCGCCAACGGTGGCTTCGGTCACCGATTCACCGAGCGTGGGGACTTTGACTTCGATTGTCATGTTCTGCTTCCCTGAGGTCAGGATTATTTGGATGAGCTGGTTTTGCGCGGGCGCGCAGTGCGGCTGGTCGTTTTCAGCGTCTTGCCGCCATCGCTGAGGCCCAGCGCCATTTCGACCAGCGCTTCCTGCTGTTTGATATGGCGCGAAGCGAGGCCCGTGGCAGGCGATGCGGCGGCGTCGCGTCCGGCATAGGTCGGGCGCAGGCCTGCCTTGCCAGCTTTTTCCGCTGCCATTTCGATTTGACGGTCAACAAAAAACCAGCTGCCCTGATTGCGCGGCTCTTCCTGACACCAG
>JAGREF010000134.1 GCA_020446665.1 Sphingomonadaceae bacterium | reverse complement strand
CCCGATCGACGGGCATGACCTCGACCAGCTGATCCCGGTGCTGGAGAATGTCCGCGACGCGGCAGAGGGGCCATGCCTGATCCATGTCGTGACGCAGAAGGGCAAGGGCTACGCCCCGGCGGAGCAAAGCGCGGATAAATATCACGGCGTCGCGAAATTCGACGTCGTTACCGGCGAACAGAAAAAGAGCAGCGGCGGCCCGCCTGCCTATCAGAATGTGTTCGGCGAAACGCTGGCGAAACTGGCGGATAGCGATCCGAAGATCTGCGCCATTACCGCTGCCATGCCCAGCGGCACCGGGGTGGACAAATTTGCCAAGGCGCATCCCGATCGCGCCTTTGATGTGGGCATCGCCGAACAGCATGGCGTGACCTTCGCCGCTGGCCTCGCCGCGCAGGGCATGCGCCCCTTCGCTGCGATCTATTCCACCTTCCTGCAGCGCGCCTTTGACCAGGTGGTGCATGATGTGGCGATTCAGAACCTGCCTGTGCGCTTTGCGATTGACCGGGCAGGGCTGGTCGGTGCGGATGGCTGCACCCATGCGGGCAGTTTCGACATCACCTATCTCGCCACGCTCCCCAATATGGTGGTGATGGCGGCGGCCGACGAGGCGGAGCTGGTCCATATGACCTATACCGCTGCCGAATATGACGATGGCCCCATTGCGTTCCGCTATCCGCGCGGCAATGGCGTGGGCGTGGCTTTGCCGGAGGTTCCGCAGAAGCTGGAAATCGGCAAGGGCCGGATCGTGAAGCAAGGCAGCAAGATCGCCTTGCTCAGCCTCGGTACGCGTCTGGCGGAAAGCCTCAAGGCCGCAGAGGCGCTGGAGGCAAAGGGGCTGTCCACCACCGTTGCCGATCTGCGCTTTGCCAAGCCGCTCGACAGCGAGCTGATCCAGAAGCTGATGCGCACGCATGAAGTGGTGGTGACTGTGGAGGAAGGCAGCATTGGTGGCCTCGGCGCGCATGTGCTGACGCTGGCCAGCGACGAAGGTCTGCTTGATGCCGGCCTCAAGATCCGCACCATGCGCCTGCCCGATATCTTCCAGGACCATGACGACCCGATGAAGCAATATGACGAAGCCGGCCTCAACGCGCCGCAGATCGTCGATACAGTGCTGAAAGCGCTGCGCCATAACAGCGCCGGAGTGGAAGAGGCGCGGGCTTGAGGTGTGGGCAGCTGTGCTCCTTCTGGCTGCCGGGGTTAACATGTCGAACCCTGATCCAGCCTTGGCAGAGGGTTATGAACATCTGACTTATCAGGAAGTAACTGACCGCCTTTCTGCCTGCGGCGTCAAGCAGATCAGTATCTCATTTGATGAAGAACTGCAGGATGATGTTATCCAGATTGGCGATACCGATCTGAGCGATAGTCAGCTTCGCTGCATCGTTCATGCGACACACAAGACCTTCTACAATGTCGAATTGCAGGGGCCATTCCTCGGCTCATACTACGAGATTCGGGAAGAACTGGCCTGGCCGGAAACCAAGGCGCGACTCGAAGCCTTCTTTGCAGAACGACCGCATCTTGGCCCACCTCCTCAACGCATTGACGGTGAAAGCGACGATGATCTGGCGCAGCGCATCGAGTTGTTTTGCGGCCCGAAAGCCAAAGGCGCGTTTACGAGGGAGTTTGGCGCGCTGACAATTTCCATGGAGTGGGCGGGCATGCCAGGCGATTATAGCGATATGCCCCACGAAGAACTTGGTTGCTTGCTGTCAGCCGCAACGCTTGCAGGTTTGCCCATTGTTTTGATCGGCAATGAGAAATTGCGCTCGGAACCTGACATACTGGACTAACGATAAATCTCGCGCCGATGCCCCAAGGCGATGACGACTATGACCAACCGCCCGTCCTCGATCTGGCAGATCACGCGATAATCGCCAATGCGATAGCGCCAGTGACCTGATTGGTTGCCTGTCAATGCTTTGCCGCGATCTCGCGGATTTTCCAGTTCAGCTATTTGCCGTAACCCCGCTGCGATACGCCTTGCAGGAACAGCACCCAACTTGCCGATGGCCTTCTGCGCTTCGCGGCTGACCTCAATCTTCCAGGCCAAGGTCGCGCATCATATCATCGAGGGAAACATTCTGGCGCGGGTCGTAGCTTTTCAAAGCCTCTTCCAGCAGGGCGATGTCTTCCAGTTCCTCGATCTTCTCAAGGATCGCCTGACGGGCATAATAGCTCTTGGTCCGCCCGGTACGCTTGGCGACGGCGGTAAGGCGTGCTTCAAGGTCAGGATCGAGTCGAACGGCGAGCATGATGTGTCTCCTTGTCATACATGTATGACAAATTCCGTTGAAATTCAAGCTTACCGCATTTTATTGCAGGAAAACAGATAGATGACTTTCGCAACCCTCACCACATCTGGCCCCGTCGCCACCATCACCTTCAACCGGCCGGAGGCGATGAATGCGCTGGGGCAGGCGGGGGATGGGGATTCCATCGCGGCGGCTTGCGCAGCGATCAATGCTGATCCGGCCATCCGCGTTGCTATCCTGACAGGGGCGGGCAAGGCCTTCAGCGCGGGCGGCGATGTGAAGGCCATGCGTGACCGCACGGGCAATTTCGCAGGCAGCCCGGCGGATATAGCCGAGGGTTATCGCAGCAATATCCACCGCGCCTTGCGCGCACTGCACGGGCTGCAAAAGCCGCTGATTGCAGCGATCAATGGCCCGGCCATCGGGCTTGGCTGTGATCTGGCCTGCCTTGCCGATATGCGGATCGCGTCGGAGCGGGCGAAATTCGGCGTGACTTTCCTCAAGATCGGGCTGGTCCCCGGCGATGGCGGGACCTGGATCCTGCCCCGTGTGATCGGCGATGCCCGCGCGGCGGAATTGTTCTTTACCGGCAACGTGCTTGACGCGGAAACCGCGCGCGAATGGGGCCTGGTCAGCCGGGTCGTAGCGGAGGGCGAACTGATGGCAGAGGCGCAGGCCCTCGCTGAAAAAGTCGCTGCCATGCCGCCGCTCGCTTTGCGTGAGACCAAGCGGCTGCTGCATCAGGGGCGCAATATCAGCTATGACACAGCGCTGGAACTGGCCGCTGCGACCCAATCACAAATGCACCACACAAAGGATCATTCCGAAGGTGTCGCGGCCTTGCTGGAAAAGCGCAGCGCCAGTTTCACCGGGGATTGATCAGCCCATCCAGCGCCAAATCCCCGCAGGGATGCCGGCCGCATGGATATGCGCCCAGGTGAAGAGCAGCCACAAAACCACCCCCGCTGCCCATGGTAGCGGTCCGGCCGCAAACAGCTGGCCCCAGCGTGGCCAGTAGGAGGTGCGGCTCTCCCATTCCTGCCACGCCTCACCCATCAGCGCCTCTTTCTTGCGGTCCTGCAGATGGCTGCCCACCAGTGCCAGAACCAGCATGGCGCTGGCGGTCACCAATGTCCGCGCCGTTGGCACAGCGACAAGATGGCTGATCGCCCAGAGCGCAAAGCCCCACATCATCGGGTGGCGAGTGACCCGAAACACGCCCTTTGGCTCGGACCGTGCGGCCTGCTCTGCGCCCGGCATGGGAAGCGCAGGATTGCGGCCCATCAGCGATCCGGCAAAGAGCACCATGGCCAGCAAGGCGATAAGGCTGCCGATGCCCCAGCTGATATCGTCAAAACCCGGCCAGAATGGGGTTCCCGATGGCGCCGCCCTGAACGCGAAATAGACCCATGCCAGCGTCGCAAAGCTGACCAGCGAATAAGCCGCCTGGAAGCCTTTCTCCCCCAGCGTGCCAACCATTCCGCTGCGCAGCGGGTGCGACATGGCAAAATGGCTCCCGACAAAGGCGATATTAGCGGCAATCAGGCTCAGCAGGCTGTCATCCATGGCACGTCTCCCATCGCCCGACCATGCGCCGCGGTGATGGCCTTGGCAATGGGCCGAGACCTATTGTGCGGGTGGAGCTGGCGCGAAATCAGGCTCGCCAGGCAGGTCCTTCATGGCCTCGGGCATGCAGTCCGATGGCGGGCGGCCATGCAGCGCCTCGATCTCGCGCGTGCGATCGCACAGATAGGTCTCGCGCATGGTTTCGTATGGGAAATTGCTGTCTGCAATACGCTGGTGCCGTTCATGGAACTCGCGCCGTTCGTCCAGCGAACGGACCGTATAGGAACTGATCGCATAATAGGGCGTGTTGAATGGCTTGCCGATGGCGAAGGGCAGCACCGCTGTATCGGCAAGACTGCCAATTCCATCACGCAAGGTGGTCGCCCCTACCAGCGGCAAATAGAAGAACGGCCCCTGGCCAACGCCGTAATAGCCCAGCGTATTGGCAAAGCCATTGCGGCGATGCGGCAGGTTGAAGGGCTCGCGCTTGGCGACATCGAACAGTCCGCCAAATCCGACAGTGGAATTGATCGCAAAGCGTCCTGCAGTCTCAGCCGCCTTGCCCGGCTTGCCCTGCAACAGGAAGTTGAGGAAGACGATGGGTTCGCGCAAATTCCGGAAGAAATTGCTAAGCCCGCTGCGCACCGGCCGCGGCAGCTTTTCATTATAGGCAGTTGCCAGAGGCTCGACCACTGCCTGGTCGACACCTTGCACCACGGCATAGGTCTGGGCGTTGATCTGGTGCAGCGGATCCCCCGGCGGCGCTTCGGTAACTGCCTGTACGACGATCACATTATTGTCGGTATCTGGATCATCTGGCGGAGGCGCCTCTGCGCTTGCGGCGTCCTCCATGGCACCGGTGTCAGCTGCGACAGAGGGAGAGTCAGAAACTCCATCCAAGGTCGGGTCCTGTGCCCCGAAATCGGCCAACTGGGCGGAATCTGCCTGAATCACCGGCGCGCTGACCGGCAAGGTCGCATGGGCCAGATGGACATCGGCCTGCACGATATGGGCCGAGATCGCCGGAGCAGGTCCAGGGGCAGGGCTGGCCACTATCAGGGCAGCCACCAGGGCGGGCATGGTCATCCAATCCTCCAATCTGCGGTTAGCCCCCACTTCCCGCAGCAAGCCGATAATCGGCCCAGATATCCAGCATGTTAGGTGGCGGTAGTTCTGTCAACCTTGCCATGTGAACAGGTTGCAGCTGTTTACCAGTCATAGGCCTTGGGCAGATCGCTCTCATCAAGGTCGCGATAGCGGTCACGCAGCCGTGTCTGGTGATTGTCCAGGGGCTGTTCCACCCCGTCGATAAATACGCGCATCGGTGCGCTGGACACTTCCAGCGGATCACCATCCCAGATCACTACATCACCAACGGCACCCGGGCGCAGGACGCCCACACCCTCCATCCCGGCAATCTTCGCAGGGACCGAGGTGATGCTGGCAAAGGCTTGCCCCCAGCTCAGCCCGGTGGCGCGCGGAACCTTCTGCAAGGCGACCAGATTGCCCGCATATTGCGTGGCATTGCGTGGCTGCTCCATCCCGGCAAAGCCGCCCAGCGCCACCGTCACACCGGCCTGCACCATGCGCCCGACATTGCTTTGCGTGGAACCGAGCTGTTCAAAGCTTTCCGGCAGATCGTCCAGCGCATCGGCGATCACGGGCACGCCGGCGGCGGCGATATCATCCGCCACCAGCCAGCCTTCGCTTACCCCGACCAGCACCAGATCTAGCTTCGGGAATTCCTGCCTGAGCGCAAGGACAGAGCGTATATGCGCGGCCCGCTCGACATGGACATATAGCTTTTGCGTCCCGTTCACGACCGGGATCAGCGCCGCAGCATCCGGCCGGTTGAGCAGCGCATCATCCCGGCGCCCTTCGCGCGAGGCAAGATCGCGGGCTTCGGTCAGCGCATTACGGAACTGCACGAATGCCGCGGTGCGGCTGCCGCCGGCAATCTGGCCGCCGCGCTCACCCAGCACGACAAACTGGAATGCGCGCGGCCTTGTCACCGCATCCGGGTCTGCCCCCAGATCAATCAGCGCCCCCTGTCCGCCAAAGATGGTGGAGGAAGGATAGGACGTGACACTGGCCCGCGTTACCCCACCCGCACGGCTGACAGCGATATGCTGCGATTCCGGCACGATTGCGGGCGCGACATCCAGCGCAGCGCTGAAAGGAGAGCTGCCTGCGCTTTTGTCATTGCTGCCGCTAACGGCGCCGACATCCCACAGGCCGAGATCGGTCATGCTGGCGACAATACCGGGGGTGACCCATTTGCCGCGCCCGTCAATCACCGGCATGTCCATGGTCACGGCCAGATCACGGCCCACAGCCACCACCTTGCCGCCGCGCACAACGACTGTGGCATTTTCCATCGGAGCCGAGCCATCGCCCGTCGCGACAGTCGCGCCGGTAATGGCAAAATCCTGTGCCGCAGCGGTGCTGGCAAGCAGTGCGAGCGCCGAGGCGCCGAAGGTCAGGAGGCGTTTCATTTCACGTCTCCTTCACCGGGCTGGCCCAGTTCGAAATCGCTCACCGGGCGGCGCTTGGGATTGCTGGAATCGAATAGCAGCGCGCCATCCACCCAGACCTTTTCCGGCCGGGAATAGACGCTCAGCGGGTCACCATTCCACAACACCACATCGGCCATCTTCCCCGGCTCCAGGCTGCCGGTCATCTTGTCGATCCCCATCGCCTTGGCCGCGTTGAGCGTCAGCCAGCGGATCACTTCGGCGTCGGGAATGTCGATCCCGATCCGGCGGCCCGCTGCCTGTGCCTTGGCCGCTTCCTGATTGAGCCGCTGGATTCCGTTGGCGCTGTCTGAATGGATGACCACGCAGGCCCCCGCCTTGAACAGCAAGGCGGCATTTTCCGGGATCCCGTCATAGGCTTCCATCTTGAAGCCATACCAGTCAGCCCAGATTGCCGAGCAAACATCATGCTCGCGCAGCAAATCGCCAATCTTGTAGCCTTCGACAGCATGGTGGAAGGCGCTGACCTTGTAGCCAAATTCGTCCCCCATATCCATCACCAGCGCCATTTCATCGGCGCGATAGCAATGGTTATGGATCAGGATTTCGCCATCGAGCACGCCTTTCAGCGTTTCCTTGGCCAGATCGCGCTTCTTGCCGTCATAGGCCTTGGCCTCGATCCAGGTCTGGCGGTTCACGGCGAAATTGCCCATCCGTGTGGAGGGCATCCGGCCCTTGCCGCCGTAAACACGCTTGGGATTTTCGCCGCAGGCCATTTTCAGGCCATAGGGCGCGCCGGGGAACTTCATCCCCTGCACCGTGCGGCTGGGGACATTCTTGAGCGTGATGCTGCGGCCGCCCATCAGATTGGCGGAGCCGGGCAGGATCTGCAGACTGGTGACGCCGCCATTGGCCAGCGCGCGGGCAAAGCCTGGGTCCTGCGGCCAGACCGAATGTTCCGCCCACACTTGCGGTGTGGTGGGATTGGTCATTTCATTGCCGTCATTATGCGCATCGACACTGGGGGTGGGATAGTCCCCCAGATGGCTGTGAATGTCGATAATCCCGGGGGTGACGAATTTTCCGGTGCCGTCAAACACCGCAATGTCGGCCGGGATCGGCGTGTCCGGCCCGCCGACCGAGACAATCTTGCCGCCGCTGAAGAACACCACGCCCTTGTCGATCCGGTTGCCCGCCCCGTCATAGATTGTCGCCCCGACCAGCGCGGTGGGTTCTCCCGGATAGGGCTCATAGGTGGAGGGATAGGGCGCATCGGCCTCCGGCCCCGCTGCCGCCGGTTTGGAAGCCGCCGATGAAGGGCGCGCGTCACCATCCGCCGAACAGGCAGCGAGGGCAAACGCACCGGCAAGCACAAGGCTGGTGCGGAGTATCATAGAGAACGTCCTTAGCTGTCGCGGGTGGCCGGATGGATACCGGCGGCTGCGGGCTCGCCCACTTCCTTGCCGCCTTCGAGGTCGTTTCCGATATTGTCGTCGGCCAACGTATCCAGATGCATCAGCTTACGGATCATAGGGGCAACGATGATGACGAAGACGCCGAACCCGATCGCCCATATGCCGATTGTCTGATAGACGTCGAGAACAAGGGCTTTGCCCGCACCTTCGCCCGATGCTTTCTCTGATCCGGTTGCTGCCGCGATCAGTCCCGCTGCGAAATTGCCCGTTGCCGACGCAAAGAACCAGGTTCCCATAATGAGCGAGGCCATATGGGCCGGAGCCAGACGGTTCATGGCGGAAAGGCCAACCGGGCTAAGGCAGAGTTCGCCAGTCGTATGCAGGAGATAGATCAGGAAAATAAAGACTACCGGCACGGCGGCGTCCATCCCAACTGCCTCGGCACCCCATTTGAGGACGAGGAAACCCAGCCCCAACTGCAGCATGGCAAGACCGAACTTGACCGGAGTCGACGGTTCAAGATTGCGCCGGCCGAGCCAGGTCCAGAGCGTGGCAAACAGCGGTGCCAACAAGACAATGTAAATCGCATTGATTGATTGGAACACCGATGCTGGCACACCGCCACGGTCAACGTGGCGATCCGTGAACAGGTTGAGCGAAGACCCAGCTTGTTCAAAAAGTGCCCAGAAAAGAATGGAACCAAGAATCAGGAACATCGCAGCAAAGATCCGGTCGCGATCATGCGATGTCTTGAGCATAACCTGTTGGATGATAACCCCTAAAACCATGGCAAGCCCAAGCAGGGGCACTGCCAGCGAAACGATCAGCAACTCAGGCTGAAGGATCGCAATCAGCCCGCCAACAAATAGCAGGACCGCACCGACGATGTAGATCAACAGCGGTGTTTCGGGAGCATCTGAAACCTTATCATAGGCAAGGCCGAATGTTGCAACGGAGATGACATAAAGCACCAGCACCAGCCCGCAAAGCCCGAGCAGCGAGCCAACAATCGACTGGTTTTGCACCATCCACCAGCACAAACCCACTGCCACCAGACCTGCGAGATACAGAAGCCACTCAAATTTCAGCCCGAACTTCTTCTGTTCCAGCAATTCCGGATTTTCCGGTTCACCGCGCCCCACAAGTAGGGGCTTGAACAGAACAAAGACGACGAGCCCAAGGAGCATACCGACACCCGCTGCGCCAAATCCATATGACCAGCCATAGGTTTCGCCCAGGTACCCACACAAAAGCGAGCCGAACGCTGCGCCGAGGTTAATGCCCATATAGAAGATCGTATAGGCACCGTCACGACGCACATCGGTGCGCGGATAAAGCTGGCCGACAATCACGGAGATATTGGCCTTGAGGAAACCGGAGCCCACGATAATGAAAGCCAGCGCCAGCCAGAATATATTGAGGCTGGCTGCATCCTGTCCACCAGTGCCCTCGAAACCCATGAGGAAGTGTCCGAAAGTCAGGAGTACTGCGCCGTAAAGCACGGCCTTTCGCTGTCCAAGCCACTTGTCCGCCAAGTATCCACCGAGGACCGGGGTGATATAAACGAGAGCCGTATAGGCACCGTAGATGATCCCGGCCTGCCCGTCAGAAAAGAGCCAGTGCTTGGTCAGGTAGAAAATCAGCAGCGCCCGCATGCCGTAATAGGAAAAGCGTTCCCACATTTCGGCAAAGAACAGGACGAACAAGCCCTTGGGATGACCCAGAATCGTTCCGCGGGCATCCCCGCTTTCAGCGTAACCGCTTGCCATTGTCTCTTGGACCCCTTGCGTTCTCCCGGCGCGATGCGCCCTCCAAGCCGCGCACCCTAGCGCCTGTTTCGCCCATGTGAAGCGCTAGTTTCACTCGTAACTGCCAAATTGCGCTGAACCGGGCCTGATCGCCTTGACGCGCTGCGCTGTATTATGGCACTGATGCACCCGATCAAAGGACTGTACCCATGACCCAGCAAAGCCGCCCCGTTTACCTGAAACTGCGCGACATGATTGCCGCTGCAATCATTGACGGGCGTTATGGCGAAGGCGACATGCTGCCCTCTGTCCGTGCCTTTGCGGCAGAGCAGGGGGCCAATCCGCTGACCGTGGCCAAGGCCTATCAGCAGTTCCAGAATGATGGCCTGGTGGAGGTGCAGCGCGGAGTCGGAATGTATGTCGTTCCGGGCGCGGCAGACCGGTTGCGCAGCCGGGAACGCCAAGAATTTTTTCAAAGCGAATGGCCGGAAATTCGCGAACGCATTAACCGTTTGGGCATCCGGCTGGAAGAGTTGATTGAAAAGGCGTGATTTTTCTGACTGACAAACAGGCTTAATACGGGATTAGCAAATTGAGTCGGGAAGATTGCAGAAAACTGCGCTTTCTGGCAGTTTACGCTTCAGGACATCGGGGTCCCGGGCCAACAGAACTTCAAGGCCCGCAATTGGACATGGTTCGATGAGCGGATCATGCCGGAATGAAAGGCAGCCGGGGGGCCGACTATGATACGTTCCGAACTGGTGCAGGCACTGGCCAAGGATAATCCCGACCTGCGACCGGAAGAGGTAGAGCAGGTCGTGGATATTTTCTTTGATGAAATTTCGCGTCGCCTTGCAGAAGGTGGCCGGGTGGAGTTGCGCGGCTTTGGCGCTTTCTCCACGCGCGAGCGCGAAGCGCGCAAGGGCCGCAATCCGCGCACCGGCGATGCGGTGGATGTGCCGGCCAAGAAAGTGCCCTATTTCAAACCGGGCAAGGAAATGCGCGAACGCCTCAACGAAGGCTGATTACCGCAAGCATCAAAAAGGGGCGCGAACCGCATCTGGTTCGCGCCCCTTTTTTGTGGGCCGCTTTTTGGCTCTGGCCCCCGCCTAAGCGGGGGCCAATGTCCGATCAGAAATCCTTCTTCAGCGTTAGTGCCCAGGTCCGCGGCAGGCCCGGAGCGCCTGAAATGGTGCCCGGCGATGCGAACTGTTCATAGAGCGACGTGAA
>JAGREF010000008.1 GCA_020446665.1 Sphingomonadaceae bacterium | reverse complement strand
GGATATTGTAGATGTTGGAGCCGAGGATATTGCCCAGGGCAATCGCTCCCTGCTTGCGCAAGGCGGCAACGGCAGAGGTCACCAGTTCGGGCAGCGATGTCCCGACAGCCACGACAGTGAGGCCAATCACGGTTTCGCTCATCCCCGCGATGCGCGCGATATCTACCGCGCCGCCAACCAGCAGATGCGCGCCAGCGACCAGCAGCACCAGCCCGGCGACCAGCAGCAGGACCGGCCTGGCATAGCCATTAAGCGGGGCGTGGATATGCGTATCCGCCATTTCCAGCGCTTCGGCGCGGCTATGCGGACCACTGGTGGCTGAGGCAGGGGAGCCGCCGCGTTCGAGCACATAGCTCCAATATACATAGCTCGCGATCCCGGCGATCAGGACGAAGCCGACCCATGGCGCCGGAGTGGCATCGAGCGAGACGAGCCACAATACGGCCGTGGCCGCAACCGCAATCAACGGGTCCCGCCAGGCGCTGAAATCCCGCGTGGCAATCGGATAAAGCAGCGCCGCCGCACCCAGAATGAGCAGGCTGTTGGCGATGTTCGATCCGGCGATATTGCCCCAGGCAATGCCCGGCGATCCGGCCAGCACAGCATCGAGGCTGGCGGCCAGTTCCGGCAAGGAGGTGCCAAAGCCGACAATCACCGTGCCGACCAGCGCGGCAGACACGCCCGCCCGCTCTGCAATCCGCACAGCCCCGCGCACCAGCAATTCGCCGCCGCCAATCAACAGCACCAGCCCACCGATCAGCGCCGCCAGCGACATTCCGATGCTCATGCATTTTGCTCCGTTTCAGCCGCGCTGCCGATCTGCGTCTGGTCCTTGCCAAACCACAGCAGCGCCACACCTGCCAGCGCAGAGACCAACGATCCACTCAGCACGCCCAGTTTCACCGCATCCATTTGTGCCGGATCGGCAAAGGCCAGTGCGCCAATAAACAGGCTCATGGTAAAACCGATCCCGGCAACCAGCGACAATCCGTGCAATTGCCGCCAGTTCACATCGTCCGGCAGGCTGGCCATGCCCGCTTTGACCGCAATCCACGACAGGCCCAGAATGCCCAGCTGCTTGCCCAGCACCAGCCCCAGCGCGATACCCAGCGGCAACGGAGCCAGCAGATCGGACATCTCCAGCCCGGCCAGCGATACGCCGGCATTGGCCAGCGCGAAAACCGGCACGATGAAGAAGGCAACCCAGGGATGCAGGCCATGCTCCATCCGCTCCAGCGGACGCTCAGTGCCAGCCGTCATGGGAATGGCCATGGCCGCAGCCACCCCGGCCAGCGTCGCGTGAACCCCGGATTTCAGCACCAGCACCCACAAGATGATGCCCAGCAGGACATAGGGCCAGTTGCGCGCCACACCTGCACGGCCCAGCGCCATCATCACCGCCAGCACAGCGCCCGCGCCGATCAGCATGCCCGGCTGGATATTCTCGGAATAGAAGATCGCGATGATTGCAATCGCGCCAATATCGTCAATCACGGCAATAGCGAGCAGCAGGGCCTTGAGCGCCACCGGAACGCGATTGCCCATCAGCGCCAGCACGCCCAGCGCAAAGGCAATGTCAGTCGCAGCCGGGATCGCCCAGCCGCTGGCATTTTCGGGCGAACCGGCATTGATCCACAGAAACACCAGCGCCGGCGCCGCCATCCCGCCAATCGCAGCGAAGAGCGGCAATGAGGCCTGTTTCCAGCTCGCCAGCTGGCCGTCCAGCACTTCGCGCTTCACCTCCAGCCCGACAAGGAAGAAGAACAGCGCCATCAGCCCGTC
>JAGREF010000133.1:2437-6337 GCA_020446665.1 Sphingomonadaceae bacterium | reverse complement strand
CGAGCTTTTGTCAACAGGTCCTAGGTCGTAAAGCGCCTGAAAATCGGGCAGGGTTTCAGTAGATTTTGTATTCGGCTTTCCCATGTCATTTCTCCTTGTGTTGGGGCAAAAAACCGAATGGTTGTGCGAACCCCAGAGGCTCTTGAGATCGGAGATCGAGAGCGGAGAAAAAGGATGAGAAAATTCGAGATTAGATCAGACAAGATGGAAGCCATGCAAACTCCGACTTGTCGCCACTGCAAATAGACGTGCCAACCTGAATCGAACCTGAGAAACCGATTCACGCCCGATTCATGTTGATTTGTTAATCTCGCGTTCATCTAATTGGCGAGCAGTTGATCCATTCTCCTTCTGACCACGTCAGGAGAGAGATGGGTATATCGGAACAGCATTCGAGGGTCTTTGTGACCCGAAATTAACGCCACTTCTGGAATGTTTAGGCCAAGTTCGAACACTCGAGAGATCGCCTCATGTCGAAGGTCGTGGAACCGCAAATCATGTATGTCTGCCCTTTGCTTTGCTCGTTTCCATGCGGCCTTCAGAGCATCCACAGTCAAGTCGAATACGCAATCGCCGCATCGGTCCACCTCCTGTAGAATTGTTGCCGCCTTTGCAGACAATGGAATTGTGCGGGGCGTATCCGTTTTGGTTTGTGCAATGTGCGCGGAGCGTTGCTCAAGATTGATGTTCTCCCATCGCAGCGAGAGGATTTCGCCTCTCCGCATGGCGGTCTCAAGTGCGAATTGAACGACCAATCTAACCTGAGCGTTTCGACATGCTGCCAAGGCTTGCTCCAATCGCACTTGCTCGGCTGGAGATAGGCGTCGGCTCCTTTGGTCTCTCACCTTTGGATGACTGACATCCTCAGTGGGATTGCCTCCAAGATAGATACCCCACTGCTTCTGCGCGGTATCGAATACATGGTGCAGTAGAGAAAGCTCTCGCCGAACTGTTCCGGGCTTCGCCTCTTGCAGGCGGTCATCACGATACGCCGACACAGCGGCTGGGGAGACCTGACCAATGGATAGCGAGCAAATTGGATGGCGTTGCATCTTGGTTAGTCGCAGATGCTCGCTCTCGCAGCTCCGCTTATTTGGCGTGATAGAGGTCTTATATCTCTCAATCAGTTCTCCCAAGGTGGACTGCAACACCTCTGGCCTCACGCGAGACGCTTGCCTTGTGTCGATTTTCGTTTCCTGCTCTCTCGCCCATGTTTCAGCTTCGGATTTGCTTGCAAAGCTACGGTAGCGAGGGGTGAAGCCCTTGCGCCTAACTTGCACAAACCAACTGTCTTTCCGCTTCGAAATTGTAGCCATTCTTCGCCTCGCTGTGTCACCAGTGTGTCAGCAGCGAACCAAAAGGCTTGTGGCGTGACCCAACGCTTCACCGGCAATCGCAGGCAAAACGCTGAAGTTACGCTGGAAATCTAGGCTGTATCGTTGGTCGGGGAGAGAGGATTCGAACCTCCGGCCCCTGCCTCCCGAAGACAGTGCTCTACCAGGCTGAGCTACTCCCCGACCGGATGCGTGCCCCGAGTTCACGGGGCGAGGCAGAGGCGGCCCTATAGGGGGGCAAGGCCGGGGTGGCAAGCGGGCAATTTCAGGTGTAGCCAAACAATATGACGAGTGTCCTCCTGCAAAGCGATTCCGCCACCCCGCGCCATCAAGAATGGCAGTATCTCGACCTGATGCGCGCTATCTGGGAAGGCGGCAGCGAACGGCGCGACCGCACCGGCGTGGGGACTCGCTCCATTTTCGGGGCGACTTTGCGATTCGATCTGGCCGGCGGCCGCATGCCGCTGCTCACTACCAAGCGGGTCTATTGGAAGACCGCCACGCGCGAAATGCTGTGGTTCCTCACTGGCAACACCAATATCCGCCCGCTGGTGCTGCAGGGGGTGAAGATCTGGAACGAATGGCCTCATGCTCACTATGTGAAGGCAACCGGGGAGGATATTGCGCTGGAGGATTTCGTCCAGCGGATTGCCGAGGACGAGGCCTTTGCCGAACGCTGGGGCGATCTCGGCCCGGTCTATGGCAAGCAATGGGTGGACTGGCCTACTTATCGGTATCGCAAGGATGGGACATACGAGCCCGGCCCTGGCATCAATCAGGTGGCCGAAGTGGTGGAAAGCCTGAAGACCAATCCCGGCAGCCGTCGCCATATCATCGAAGGGTGGAACGTGGCGCAGCTTGATCAGATGGCGCTGCCGCCGTGCCACAAGACCTACCAGTTCCACGTTGCCGATGGTCGGCTGAATGGCCTGCTGTACCAGCGCAGCTGCGATGTCGCGCTGGGCCTGCCTTTCAACCTGTGGTCAGCGGCGCTGCTCCAGCGGATGATTGCGCAGCAGGTCGGGCTGGAGCCGGGGGAGTTCGTGTGGATGGGCGGCGATGTGCACCTCTATCTCAACCATGGCGAACTGGTGGAAGAACAGTTGAGTCGGGAACCGTCTGGCGCGCCGACGCTTGAGATAATCAGGACCCCGCCAACGATATTTGATTACACGATAGAGGACTTTGAAGTTCGTGATTATGCGCCGCAGGGGGCTTTGACAGCACCGATTGCGGTTTAGTCCGCACTGCTTGACCCTTGCGCGTCTTTGAAATAATATAACGCAATCGTAAAACATTGCGTCTGTGTTTCACGCACAAAGGGAGAGCTCATGATGGGCAAAGGCCCTCAGACCGGCTCGGCAGGCAGTAACGGATTTGGCAGCAACAAACCTGCCCTGTCACTGCATGTGCCTGAACCGAATTTCCGGCCCGGTGACGAGGTCGATTTTTCACATCTTCGGATCAGTGAGGCAGGCCAGCAGCCGCGCCCGGATGAGACCTGCGAAGCGAGCGAAACCAATCCGCTGACCACGGATCTGGTTCGCGTGCTGGGTGATGACAATCAGGCGCATGGGCCCTGGAATCCCAATCTTGATCCTGACACTTTGCGGCTGATGCTGCGCAATATGGCGCTGGTGCGTGCGCTTGACGAGCGCATGTATCGCGGCCAGCGGCAGGGCAAGACCAGCTTCTACATGAAGTGCAAGGGCGAAGAGGCGACCAGCGTGGCCGCCGCCATGGCACTGGCGAGCGATGACATGGTCTTCCCCAGCTATCGCCAGCAAGGCATATTGATCACGCGCGGCTATCCGCTGGTGGAGATGATCAACCAGATCTATTCCAATCGCGGTGACAAGCTGAAGGGCCGCCAACTGCCCATCATGTATTCCAGCCGCGCGCACAGCTTCTTCACCATCAGCGGCAATCTTGCGACGCAGCTGCCGCAGGCGGTGGGCTGGGCAATGGCCAGCGCGATCCGCCATGACAGCCGCATTGCCGCAGCGTGGGTGGGCGAAGGCTCCACCGCAGAGGGGGACTTCCACTCCGCCTGTACATTCGCGTCGGTCTATAATGCGCCGGTGATCCTGAACGTGATCAACAACCAATGGGCGATCAGCAGCTTCAGCGGCTTTGCCGGGGGTGAGCGCACGACCTTTGCCGCGCGCGCCGTGGGCTATGGCATGGCCGGTCTGCGGGTGGACGGAAATGACGCGCTGGCGGTCTTTGCCGCGCAGCGTTGGGCCGCCAATCGCGCGCGGTCCAATGCCGGGCCGACGCTGATTGAATATTTCACCTATCGTGCAGAAGGGCATTCCACTTCGGATGATCCCACTGCCTATCGCAGCGCCCAGGAATGCGAGGAATGGCCGCTGGGCGATCCGATCCGGCGGCTCAAGCGCCATCTGATCGAGATCGGTGAATGGTCGATGGAACAGCAGGAAGAGATGGATCTCGCCTGCGCTGAACAGGTCAAGGCGGCAACCAAGGAAGCGGAAAAGAACGGCATCCTGGGTCACGGCCTGCATCACCCGTTCCACACCATGTTCGAAGACGTGTTCGAAGA
>JAGREF010000133.1:0-2268 GCA_020446665.1 Sphingomonadaceae bacterium | reverse complement strand
CTGATGGGCGAGGATATCGGCTATTTCGGCGGCGTGTTCCGCGCGACGGCGGGGCTGCAGGAAAAATATGGCAAGACCCGCGTGTTCGATACGCCGATCAGCGAATGCGGTATCATCGGCGTGGCGGTGGGGATGGGGGCCTATGGCCTGCGTCCGGTGCCGGAAATCCAGTTTGCCGATTATATCTATCCCGGGCTCGATCAGCTGGTGAGCGAAGCAGCGCGCCTGCGGTATCGCTCCGCCGGGGAATATATCGCGCCCATGACCGTGCGCAGCCCGTTTGGCGGCGGTATCTTCGGGGGGCAGACCCACAGCCAGAGCCCGGAGGCGATGTTCACCCATGTCGCCGGCCTGAAAACAGTTGTCCCGGCGACGCCGCGCGATGCCAAGGGGCTGCTGATTGCCGCGATCGAAGACAATGATCCGGTGATCTTCTTTGAGCCCAAGCGGATCTATAACGGCCCCTTCACCGGCTATTATGACAAGCCGGTAGAGCCATGGAAGAAGCATCCCGACAGCGAAGTCCCTGATGGCTATTACCGCATCCCGCTGGGCAAGGCGCGGATCGTGCAGGAAGGGGAGGCACTGACGGTGCTGACCTATGGCACGATGGTGCATGTGGCAGAGGCGGTTTGCCGTGAGAAAGGCGTGGATGCCGAAATTCTCGACCTGCGCACGCTGGTTCCGCTGGATATAGAGGCTGTGGAAAGGTCTGTGGAAAAGACCGGGCACTGTCTGGTGATACACGAAGCAACCCGCACCTCCGGTTTCGGCGCGGAATTGGCGGCACTGGTACAGGAACGCTGTTTCTATCACCTGGAAGCGCCGGTCGAACGTGTGACAGGTTTCGACACACCCTATCCGCACAGCCTTGAATGGGCATATTTCCCCGGTCCCGTCCGCATCGGCGAGGCTATCGACAAATTGCTGAGCGCCTAATGTATTTTTCATTCGTCATTGCGAGCAAAGCGAAGCAATCCAGAGCGGCTGCGCACGAAATTTCTGGATTGCCGCGTCGCCTGCGGCTCCTCGCAATGACGAGAATCAGAGGTAAGTCCTGATGGCCCGTTTCACATTTAACCTGCCCGACATTGGCGAGGGTATTGCCGAGGCTGAAATTGTCGATTGGCATGTGGCTGTCGGCGACATGGTCGAGGAAGATGGCCGTCTGGCCGACATGATGACCGACAAGGCAACGGTCGAGATGGAAAGTCCGGTTTCCGGCAAAGTGGTGGAGATCGCCGGAGAAGTGGGCGATGTGATCGCCATCGGTTCGATGCTGGTGGTGATCGAGACAGAGAGCGACCTGTCAGACCTCGATTCCGCCCCGGCTCAGGAAAGCCCTGCGCCGCAAGCGGCCGCTGAAGCTGCGCCGCCGCCTCCCGCTCCATCGGTGGCTGAGCCGGAAGCTGCGCCTGCTCCGCCCCCCGCGGCACAAGTAGTATCGACTCCTGCGACCACTCCGCCTGCACCCCCGGCGCCGACTTCTGCAAAAGGTGCAAAGGTTCTCGCATCCCCCGCAGTCCGCAAACGCGCAGCCGAGCTGGGCATTGATCTGGGCGAAGTCCGCCCGGCCGAAGATGGCCGCATCCGGCATTCGGATCTCGATGCCTTCGTGTCCTACGGCGCGCGCAAGGGCTTTGCGCCTGCGGCTGCAACCCGTCCGGACGAAGTGATCAAGGTCATCGGCCTGCGCCGCCGCATTGGTGAGAACATGCAGGCGGCCAAGCGCCACATTCCGCATTTCACCTATGTGGAGGAATGCGATGTTACCGAGCTGGAAAAGCTGCGCGGCCAGCTCAATGAAGCGCGCGGCGAACGGCCCAAGCTTACCATGTTGCCGCTGCTGATTACAGCAATCTGCCGCACGCTGCCCGACTATCCGATGATCAATGCCCGCTATGATGATGAAGCGGGCGTGGTGACCCGCCACGGCGCCGTGCATCTGGGCATGGCGGCGCAGACCGATAGCGGCCTGATGGTCCCGGTGATCCGCAATGCGCAGTCACAGAATCTGTGGCAGCTGGCGGCAGAAATCCTGCGCCTGGCCAATGCCGCGCGCGAAGGAACAGCGAAATCGGACGAGCTGAGCGGATCGACGCTCACGGTCACTTCACTTGGCCCGCTGGGTGGGGTGGCAACCACCCCGGTTATCAACCGCCCGGAAGTGGCCATTATCGGCCCCAATCGCATCGTGGAGCGACCGATGCTCGTGCCCGATGGCATGGGTGGCGAACGAATCGAGAAGCGCAAGCTGATGAACATCTC
>JAGREF010000132.1 GCA_020446665.1 Sphingomonadaceae bacterium | reverse complement strand
GATCATCCAGATGGTCCAGCACACACGGCTCGATTGCGTGCTGGGCTCCGCCTGCCAGATGCGCGCGGCGCTGGCGCAGGCGCTGTGGCATTCCAGCCACCGCACGGCCTTTCAGAAGCGGCTGATCGATCAGCCCGCCATGGCTGCCGTGCTGGCCGATCTCGCGCTGGAAAGCGAAGCGGCCACCGCTCTGGGGTTCCGGCTGGCCCAGGCCTTTGACCGCAATGAAGCGCTGGCGCGGTTGCTGACGCCGATTGCCAAATACTGGGTGTGCAAGCGCGCGCCGGGCATGGTCTATGAAGCAATGGAGGCGCATGGCGGGGCAGGCTATGTCGAGAACGGGCCGATGCCGCGCCTGTTCCGGCAATCCCCGCTCAACGCGATCTGGGAAGGTTCCGGCAATGTCATCGCGCTGGATGTGTTGCGCGCTGCCGGGCGCGAGCCGGAGGCGGTGGAGGCGCTGCAGGCCTATCTGCTTTCGCAACGAGGCAAGAATGCTGCCTATGATGCGGCGCTGGGCGCGATCGACATGAACGGGCTGACCGAAGCCACGGCAAGGCTGGCGGTCGAGCGAGTGGCGCTGGTGGCACAGGCGGCGGTGCTGCTCGATTGGGGCAGCCCGGTGGCGGATGATTTCTGCATGTTGCGCCTGCGTGATCGCGGGATGGCCTATGGTGCGTTCGATGCCGTGATCGACACGCGCTCGATCATCGAAAGGGCGATGCCGGCCTAAAGATCGGCGCTGACCAGCCAGTCATGGAACAGCCGCACCGGGCGCTGTTCCAGTGCGCGGGGGCGGCAGACGAACCAGTAGGAATAGGGGCTTTCCACCTTGATATCGAACAAGCGAGCCAGTCGCTGATCATGCGCGCGATGATAATGATCATCATGCATGATCGCGATGCCAAGGCCCTGCGCTGCCGCTTCGAGGATGAGCTGCCCGGAGTCGAAATGGTCGATGGCGGCCGGCTCCAGCCCGGTCAGCCCGAGCACTTCCTTCCAGGCGGTGAAGCTGTCGGGCAGTTCGTTATGGACCAGAAATGTCTGGCGTGAGAGCTTTTCGACATCGGGTTCACTGCCCAGTTCCTCGGCCATCTCCCTGCTGCAGATGGCGTGCACCTGATTGTGGTCAAGCCGCACTGAATGATAGGCAGGGTCTGGCTCCTGCATCAGCACGATGGCGGCATCCAGCGTGTCCCCCACGCGGTCAAGCAGATGGGGTCCGGTGTCGATGTCGATATGCAGCCGCGGATGCAGCGCGCGCAATTCGCGCAGGCGCGGGAACAGGCGCTGGCCACCGAAGAGCGGCAAGACGCCCAGATGCAACCGCAGCAGGCTGAGATTTTCGGACTGTCCCTCCACCGCTTCGGCCAGCGCATCGAAATGCGGCGCGACCGCATCGTAAAAGGCAGAGCCTTCATCGGTCAGCTGCATCGCCTGATGGGCGCGGGTGAACAGCTTTTTGCCGACAAATTCTTCCAGATTGGCGATTCGGCGCGACAGGGCCGAGGGGCTCAAGGCCAGTTCTGCCGCCGCAGAGCGCGCAGAGCCGAGGCGCACGACGCGCATAAAGGCTTCCATAGCCCGCAGGGGAGGGAGTCGGCGTGTCGGCATTGGCGCAAGATATTATCACTGCGGCCTATGTCGAGCGCCTATTTGTGCAATTGCGAAATTTCCGTGCTTTTTCGCTAATCGGAAGAATTTTCAGCATCTTGCGTCGGGGGATGCAGCCGCAGCCGGGTGACATGGGTTTCGTCGCCCGCTGTCACTTCGATCTGCCAGCCACTCGCATGGCGCAATACTGTGCCAACCGGCGGCACCTGTTCAGCAAGGACAAAGGCCAGGCCGCCCAGCGTGTCCACCGATTCCTCGACTTCGGCCAGCGCCGCGTCGATGGCCTCGGCAATATCCTCCAGCTCGGCACGGGCATCGACATCCCACATGCCTTCGCCAATCGGCACGATCAGCTGCTCGGGCAGTTCGTCATGCTCATCCTCGATATCACCGACGATTTCCTCGACCAGATCCTCGATGGTGATGACCCCATCCGTGCCGGAAAATTCATCCACCACAATCGCCAGATGCGTGCGTCGCGCGCGCATATCCGCCAGCACATCAATCGCGTTGCGCGTCTGCGGCACATAGAGCGGCTGGCGCATCAGCACGGTCCAGTCATCCGGCGGTGTGTCACCTGTGGCGAGGAAGGGGAAGACATCCTTGATGTGGATCATCCCGA
>JAGREF010000131.1 GCA_020446665.1 Sphingomonadaceae bacterium | reverse complement strand
CGAAGACCGGGCCGATGCCCATTTCCTCCGGTCCGCAACCAGCGACCTGAAACCCGCGATAAATGCCCAGCACGGGCAGGTTCTCGCGCTGTGCGGTGGCGAGGTCCATCACCACCTGCGCCGATGCCCCGTCAGACAGCTGGCTGGCATTGCCCGCGGTGATGTGCTGGCCCTCGGCGACGTGCAGCCCGTTCTTGAAGACGGGCTTCAGGCTGGACAATGCCTCGTAGGTGGTGCCCGCGCGCACGCCTTCATCTTTGGCGAGGGTTACCTCTTCCTTGCCGGTTTCATTGCCTTCCTTGTCGAACAGCGCCTTGGTGACAGTGATCGGCGCGATTTCATCGTCAAACGCGCCCGCTTCCTGTGCGGCGGCGGCGCGCTGCTGGCTTGTGGCGGCGAATTGATCCTGATTCTCGCGGCTCACGCCATAGCGGTCCGCCACGATCTCAGCCGTTTCGATCATCGCCATATAGGCATCGGGTTCGACCGAGTTGATATAGGTGCTGCGGTTGCGGAATTGCGGCGTGTGCTTGTTGAGCGTGAGCGAGATCGTTTCCATCCCGCCTGCCACGGCGCAGTCCAGCTCATCACACATGATCCCGCGCGCAGCCAGCGCGATGGCGTTCATGCCCGAAGAGCATTTGCGATCCATGGTGAAGCCGCCCGTGTCGTTGGACAGTTTCGACCCATGCACAGTCAACCGGCCGAGATTGTAGCTCTGCGTGTTCCAGTGATTGCCGACCCCGAGATAGAGGTCATCCACCCGCGCAGGGTCGATCCCCGCCCGGTCCAGCGCGGCATTGACCACGTGGGACGACAGGACAGGTGCTTCGGTATCGTTGAAGGCCCCGCGATAGGCCTTGCCGATGCCGGTGCGGGCGGTGGAGATAATGGCTGCTTCGCGCATGGGAATGATCCTCTCAGGAAATGTCGTGCATATTGCCGGGGCCCCAGAAGGCCCGCATTTCGATAACTTTGCCGTCTTCGTCAAAGCGGAATGTGTCGATCACGTCGATCCGCTTCTGCGAGCCTTCCCACTCCAGCAGAACGGCGAAGGGAAACACCGCATAGTCAGCCGCAAGCCGCACCGGTCCCAGCAATTCCAGCTTCGCGCCGGTCGCCATGGATCCCTGATAAAACGGCAGAATTTCCGCCTTCCCCTGCTTGATCGGGGTGCCCACCGGGTCTTCCACCGTGGCATTATCGGCAAAGATCGCCACGGCACGTTCCGCATTGCCTTCGGCAAAGGCGGCGACATATTCGTGAACGGCGGCTTCCATCCTGGCGGGATCGGGCATGATGCTTACTCCGGATAATAGCGGCTGATCGTATCGACCACGCAGGCGGGTTTCTCTTCGCCTTCGATCTCTACCGTAACGCGCACGACCGACTGGATCGCACCCTTCACTTCCTCGACCGTAACAATCTCTCCCGTGCCGCGAATGCGCGCGCCGCATTTCACCGGGTTGAGAAAGCGCAGCCGGTCTGCCCCGACATTCACCGCATGGCTAAAACCGCGCACTTCGATCAGCTGGGGCAGGAAGTGGTTGACCAGGCTCATCGTCAGATAGCCATGGGCGATGGTGGTGCCGAAGGGGCCGCTGGCAGCTTTCTCCGCATCCACATGGATCCACTGTCGGTCTTCAGTCACTTCAGCAAAGCCGTCGATCCGGTCCTGTTCGATAGTCAGCCAGTCGGATGGGCCGAGCGCGGTGCCTTCGCTGCCGATCAGATCGCGCGGGCTGGTGTAGATTTTCGGCATGCTCAGGCCCTCTGGCTGGAGACGGAGAGGACTTCGCCCGTCATGTAGCTGGCAAGGTCAGAGGCGAGGAAGATCATCGCATTGGCGACTTCCCACACTTCCGCCGGGCGGCCAAAGGCTTCACGCGAGGAAAGCTCTGCCAGCAGATCATCCGTGGTCACTTTGGCGAGGAAGGCGTGCATCGCGATGGAGGGGGCGACCGCGTTGATCCGCACGCCAAACTCCGCCGCTTCCACGGCCGAACAGCGGGTAAAGGCCATGACGCCAGCCTTCGCCGCGGCATAATGCGCCTGCCCCTTTTGCGCCCGCCAGCCGAGGACGGAGGCGTTGTTGACGATGGCTCCGCGCTTTCGTTCCTGCATATGCGGCAGGAAAGCGCGGGTCATGCGGAAGACTGAATTGAGCGTCACATCCAGCACGCGGTGCCATTGATCATCGGTCATATCGACCACCGGCACTTCACCGCCAAGCCCGGCATTGTTGATCAGCACATCGACATGGCCGAGTCCTGTGATGGCCGCATCGCGCAAAGCCTCGACCTGATCCTGCTGCGTCACATCGCACAGGCAGGTGAGTGGGCGTTCGCAGCCCACTTCCTCTGCAATCCGGTCTGCCGCTTCGCCCAGCCGCCGCTCGTGAAAGTCGGAGATCAGCACGCGCGCACCTTCTTCGGCAGCGCGTTTGGCCACGGCGTAGCCGATGCCGGTCCCGGCAGCCGCGGTAACGACCACTGTCTGCCCTTTGAGCAGGTCGCGGGCGGGTGGATAGGCGGGGGTCAGGCTCATTTGTCCCCCCTCGGCTCGCGCGGCAGGCCCAGACCACGTTCTGCGATCAGATTGCGCTGGATCTGGTTGGTTCCGCCATAGATCGTGTCAGCCCGCGAATAGAGGAACAGATTGGGCAACACGGACCATTCGTAATTCGGATTATCCGTCACTTCGCCCGCCTGACCCAGCACGTCCATCGCCAGTTCGCCCAGGCTGCGGCGCCAGCTGGCCCACTGAATCTTGTAGGTAAGCGCAGCCCCGTCCACCTTGCTGTGATCGGTGTTGGAGAGCATCCGCAGCGCGCCATAGCGCATCAGCCGCAGCCCGGTTTCCGCCTTGGCGATCCGCTGGCGGATCAGCGGGTCATTGGCTGCGCCATTGGCCTTGGCGGCGGCAATGATCTCATCCAGCTCGTTGCGGAAAGCCATTTGCTGGCCCAGCGTGGACACGCCGCGTTCAAAGCTGAGCAGGCCCATGGCGATCTTCCAGCCATCGCCGACAGCGCCGATCAGGCTGTCTTCCGGGCAGCGTGCGCCATCGAAGAAGGTCTCGTTGAACTCCGCATCGCCATTGATCTGTTCGATCGGGCGCACTTCGATCCCCGGCTGATCCAGCTCCATCATCAGGAAGGTCAGCCCCTTGGGGCCTTTGGAGCCTTCTTCGGTACGGGTGACAACAAAGATCCAGTCGGAAATATGCGCAAGGCTGGTCCAGATTTTCTGGCCATCCACGACCCATTCCCCATTTTCCAGCCGCCCCTTGGTGCGGACACTGGCAAGGTCGGACCCGGCATTGGGTTCGGAAAAGCCCTGGCAGAAAATAGTCTTGCCTGCGGCAATATCGGGCAAGAAGCGTTGCTTCTGCTCTTCCGTGCCGAAGGTGAGTATGGTTGGCCCGGCCAGCTCGATCCCGATATGATTGACCCGGCCCGGCACGCCCGCACGGGCATATTCCTCGGCAAAGATCACCTGCTGGGCCAGTGTCGCCCCGCGGCCGCCCCATTGCCTGGGCCAGCCGATGCAGGACCAGCCATGCTCGCCCAGATGCTGTTCCCATTCCTTGCGCCGCTCTGCCTTTTCCGTGAGCGTGGTGATGCCCTTGATGTCGGCAAATTCGCCAGACATCTGAGCGTTGAGCCAGTCGGCGCATTCTTCGCGGAACTGCTCTTCCTCGGGCGAAAATCCCAGCTTCATGCCGCTTCTCCCA
>JAGREF010000130.1 GCA_020446665.1 Sphingomonadaceae bacterium | reverse complement strand
ACATTCAGCCGCATCCTCGACTGGGAAGACCGGACGACATGTGTGCTTTTCGGCGACGGGGCAGGCGCTCTGGTGCTGGAAGCGCAAGAGGTCGCAGAAGATGGTCCCGGCATCATCACTTCACGGCTTCATGCCGATGGCAGGCATAATGAACTGCTCTATGTCGATGGCGGCCCATCGACCACCGGCACGGTCGGCAAATTGCGCATGAAGGGCCGCGAAGTGTTCCGCCATGCGGTGGTAAACCTTTCGAGTGTTCTCAATGAAGTGCTTGATGATGCGGGTGTTTCCGCTGACCAGATCGACTGGGTCGTGCCGCATCAGGCCAATGCCCGCATCCTTGATGCGACAGCGCGTAAGCTGAATCTGCCTGCTGAGAAAGTTGTCGTCACGGTGGACCAGCATGCCAATACGTCCGCCGCATCCGTGCCCTTGGCGTTTGATACGGCATGGCGCGACGGGCGGATCAAACCCGGTGATCTGGTGATGTTCGAAGCCATGGGCGGCGGCTTTACCTGGGGTGCCAGCCTGGCGCGGATGTAGGATGCCAGCATTGCCTTGGTGAAAACCGCGTAAATCCTTGCCTCCAATTGCGTTGACAGACGTAAACCGATAGACTTAGCTAAAGCATTGCAAGGTGCTGATTGCAGGGAGGATTGCCGATGCGCTCTGTTGGAACTTTGACCCGGGCCGACCTGGCCGAGACCGTCAATCGCAAGATGGGCTTCTCCCGTGCGGAATCGCTCTCCATGGTTGAGGCGATCCTCGATCACATGTCGAACGCGCTGGAAAAGGGCGAGAACGTCAAGATTTCCGGTTTTGGAAGCTTTGTCCTGCGCGACAAAAAGGAACGCATTGGCCGGAACCCCAAGACCGGCGTGGAAGTTCCGATCACCCCGCGCCGGGTAATGACCTTCCGGGCGAGCCAGTTGCTCAAGGACCGCATTGCCAAGGGCTGATCGCATTTATGTCTGACCTGGAATTTGACGACGGCAAGGAAGAGGGCGCGCTTCGCACGATCGGTGAAGTGAGCAAGGCGCTTGATATCAAGAGCCATGTGCTGCGCTATTGGGAACAGCAATTCCCGATGCTTGACCCGCTCAAGCGCAGCGGTGGCCGTCGTTATTACCGGCCGGAAGACGTCGCGCTGATCCAGCGGATCGACGAGCTTGTGAACAAGCAGGGCTATACGCTCAAAGGCGCTAAACAGGCGCTGGAAGAGCCTGCTGTTGCAGAGGCAACGGTGCTTGATCGCGATGAAGATGAAGTGGCGGCCGCTGAAACTACTCCTCTGGTGGAGAGTAACGCTGAGAGCGACAACGTCACGGAAGACGATGCCGCCCTTTCCCGAAGTGAAATTATCGAGCGCCTCAAGGATATTCGGGAAAAGCTGGCCGCAGCTCTGTAATCTTTGGTCACTCCGCAGGGCGCGCGAGTTCCTCAATCGCTATGCTGCGACGAGTTCTTCTGCGGCATGCAGGTCCACGCTGACCAGACGGCTCACCCCCTTTTCGATCATGGTCACACCAAACAGGCGGTGCATGCGGCTCATCGTAACCGCGTTGTGCGTGACGATCAGATAGCGGGTCTCCGTCTCTCCGACCATCCAGTCGAGCAGATCGCAGAAGCGGTCAATATTGGCATCGTCGAGCGGCGCATCGACTTCGTCCAGCACGCAGATCGGGGCGGGATTGGTCAGGAACAGCGCGAAAATCAGCGCAGTGGCTGTCAGCGCCTGTTCCCCGCCTGACAGTAGCGTGAGCGATTGCAGTTTCTTGCCCGGCGGCTGCGCGTAGATTTCGAGGCCTGCCTCCAGCGGGTCGTCGCTGTCGACCAGTGCCAGATGGGCTGCGCCACCTTCGAACAGGCGGGTAAAGAGCACGCGGAAATGCGCATCAACCTGTTCAAAGGCTGCCCGCAGCCGTTCGCGCCCTTCGCGGTTGAGATTGCCGATGGATCCGCGCAGGCGGTTGACGGCCTCGACCAGTTCTGCCTGCTCCGCCGCGCTGGAGCCATGCTGTTCTTCCAGCTTTTCCAGCTCTTCCGCAGCGACCAGATTGACCGGGCCAATCCGTTCTCGGCTGGCGGAGAGCCGGTCCATTTCCTCTGATTCCAGCGCCGAATTGCGCACTTCCCCCGCGTCAAAGTTGAACCGTTCAGCCAGCAAAGGCGGGGGGCATTGGAATCGTTCGCCGGAGATGCGTGCCATTTCGCTGCGGCGGGCTTCCTCATTTTCAGCGCGTGCAGCCAGCCCAGCCCGGTTTTCACGCGCAGTAGCAAGCGTTTCGTTCGCGGTGGCAAAGGCCCGATCGGCCTGTTCTGCGCGGGCCTGCATTTCGGCTACCGCTGCTTCAGCCTTGGCAAGCTCTGCGCTGAGCCGTTCACGCACCGCGTCACCTTGTTCGATCTCGCGCATCAGCCCTTCAGGCTTGGCTGCGAACACCGCGCGCTCTTCTTCAATCTCTTCGAACCGGCGGCCCATATCCGACAGGCGGCGGGCGGCGTCCCCGGCGCGGGTCTGCCAGCTCGTCATGTCTGTGCGCTGGGCGGCCACCCGTTCGCGCGCCACGGCCAGCGCCTGATCATGCGATGCCAGTTCTGCTGCACTCGCCTGCATCAGGCTGCGTGCCGCTTCATTCCTGGCTTGCGCAGCATCCAGTGTTGCCCGGCCGGCATCCTGCGAGGGGAGAGAGGCGAGCTTTTCCTGCGCGCTGGAGAATTCTCCTTCGACCTGCTTGCGGCGCTCAGCCAGATCCTGCGAATTTGCCGCCAGCTCGGCCAACTTGCTGGCATGGCGTTCCCGCGCCGCCTCAGCCTGATCGAGGACGCGCAGGGCCTGCCTCTCTGCCTCCGCGCTTTCGCCAACCATCCGCTCCGCACCGATCAACTCGCGCTGCAGCGAATAAAGCTCTTCCTGTGCGGATTGCTGGGAGGTTTCCGCCGTCTGCGCCGCTTCGCGCAGGGCGGGAAGCTGGCTTTCCAGCTCTGCTAGCCGATTCTCCGCTTCCAGCCGTGCCGCTTCTGCAGCACCTTCGCCGCGCGCGACAAAGCCATCCCACCGGCGCAGATGCCCGCTCTTGGTGACGAGCCATTCGCCGGGGCCCAGCAACCGGCCGTCATCGCTGTCTGCAACATGGACCAGCGCCAGCCTCGCGGCCAGTTCGGGCGGGCAGCCGGGGACATGAAGAGCGAGATTGTCGGCAACGGGGGAGGGCGCAGCACCGCCTGTCCAGAAACGTCCTTCCTTGCCGTCTGCGGGCTTGCCCACGGGTGCCTTGGCATCGCGGCCAAGCACAGCCGCCAGTGCGCGTTCATAGCCCGGCTGAGCCCGCATGAGGTCCAGCGCTGTTGGCAAACCTTCGCGCCCCTTGGCTTGCCGCGCGCGGGCTTCCCGGTCACGTGCCAAAGCGGTGTATTCGCGTTCGATCCCTGCCAGATCAGCCTTGGCGGAAGCGAAAGCGCTGGCGGCTTCATCACGAATCGCCTGCAATTCTCCCTTGCGCCCCTGCATGGCTTCGAGTGCGGCCCGGGCTTGCGCCAGAACTTTGCCTGCCTGTTCCACGCCAGCCTGAGCTTGCTCGACGGCCAAGACAGGATCGCCTTGTTCGGCGAGAGTTGCGCGGATTTCCTGCTGGCGGTGCATCTCGGCATCCAGACGGTCGATCCGTGACTGGGTTTGTGCCAGCTCCGATTCTGCCACCCGCCATTCGGCTTCGACACCGGCATGGTCCGCTGTCGCCTTTGCCAGCGCAAGTTCTGCCGCCCGGCTGGTCCGTTCTGCCTTCTCCGCGGCGATCACCAGTGACGGGCGATAGGCTTCGTCCGTTTCCAGAGTTTTCACATTCTCGGCCAGGTCCTTTTCCAGCCGGGAGAGGGCCTGCGCCGCATCCTGCGTCATGCGGTCCGCGTCGACCCGGTCTTCTTCCAGCCGCTGCTTCTGGCGGTCAAGGTCGGCCAGCCGTTGCTCTGCAGCTTCCAGCTGGCTGGTGAGCGCTGCCATTCGGTGCCCATGCGCGCTGGCATCATCGCGCCTATCCGCCTGTTCCTCGCGCGCTTCGGCGAGGGTCTGTGCGGCTTCATGCTGCGCCTTTTGCGCCATAGTTGTAGCTTGCTGGCACTCTTCGACCCTGGCATCCGCTGCCTGCGCGGCCTTGCGCGCGGCATCTGCTGCTGCGGCCGCATCGCGCCAGCGGGCAAAGAGCAGCCGTGCCTCCGCATGCTGGATTTGCTCTGTCAGTGCCTTGTAACGCTCTGCCTGTTTTGCCTGTCGCCGCAGGCTGGAAATCTGGCTGTCGAGCCCCGCCATCAGGTCTTCCAGCCGGGCGAGGTTGGTTTCCGTCTGGCGCAGCTTGCTCTCCGCATCCTTGCGTCGGACGTGCAGGCCCGCAATCCCCGCCGCCTCTTCCAGCATCATCCGCCGCTCGGTCGGCTTGGCTGCGATTACCTGTGCGATCTTGCCCTGACTGACAAGGGCGGGGGAATGTGCGCCAGTTGCAGCATCGGCAAAGGTAAGCGCAATGTCTTTTGCGCGAACATCACTGCCATTCAGGCGATAGGCGCTGCCTGCCCCGCGCTCAATCCGGCGGACGACTTCCAGTTCGTCGCCATTTTCGCTTTCGCCATGCAGGACCACTTCCGCAAAATCGCGCTGCGGGCGCTGGGCGGTGCCGGCAAAGATCACATCTTCCATCCCGCCGGAGCGCATCGATTTAGGCGAATTTTCGCCCATGACCCAGCGGATCGCCTCCAGCAGGTTGGATTTGCCGCAGCCATTAGGGCCGACAACCCCGGTCAGGCCGGGCTCAATGCGCAGTTCGGCAGGTTCGACGAAGCTCTTGAAGCCGCTCAGCTTGAGCTTCGAGATCTTCATCGAATTCCTGCCCCCCTTGCGCCGCGCTTAACGGGCGCCAGCGCGTTGTAGCATGGGTTCGAGCGAAACCCAGTTCTGGGTACCGATATTCTTGCCATTGATGAAGAAAGTGGGGGTGCCGGACACTTCCAGTTCCTTCGACTGCGTATCGGAACGTTCAGCAATAGCCATCACCGATGCGCTGTCAGCCAGGCAAGCCCGTGCCTGGTCTGTCGGAAGACCGCGCGCGGCGAAGAAATCAAGCAGGCCGGTGCCCTGTGCAACGGCGACAAAGCGCTGGTCTTCAGGAAGGCTCATCGCCTGTTCCAGAACTTGCGGGTTCTTGTTCGCGCCTTCGAAAACAGATTCGAGGTTAAGCCAGACCTGTTCCGACAAAGGATGGAAGCTTTCCGGAGCGCCGCACCGGACGAGGCGGGCGAGCACCAGATCCAGACCATTGTGTACCTGGTTGCGTAATTCGTAGCTTACCACGCCGCTGGCAACATATTTGTCCCGCAACGGCTCGATACCGTCAGCCGCAAAGGCCGCACAGGCACCGCAGGTCAGCGAGCCATATTCGATGACCTTAATCGGCGCATCGGGGTTACCCATCACATAGCCATCATAGTCACTGACCGCGACCGTATCCGTCCATGTCGTGCCATCAGGTGCAGGGATGGCTGCAATGGCCTCACCCTCTGCAATCTCACCGTCAGCTGTCTCGCTGTCAGAGCAGGCAGCCAGGCCAAGCGCCAGTGGCGCAGCAAGGGAGGCAAGGGCAATGCGGCGAAAAGCATTCATGGGGAGGCAATCCTTCTGATTAATCGGGTGAAGCTAACCGATGGTAGGGCAGGGTTGAAGCGCGGATTTGACGGGGCATGCCGCTATCCACAGCTTGTCCGCCGGAAAAGCGCCCTTTGCGGGCTAGAATTTGGCGTCAAGCCGGGGTTGCAGGCTCTGCCAGTCATGGACACCGTCCAACAGGACGCCATTGATGGCGAAGCTGGGTGTTCCCTTGATATCAAGTGCCTTGGCATCTTTCACAGTATTATCCACCAGTCGCTGCGACATGGCGCTGTCGGCGAGGCAAGCATCGACCTGCGTCCTGGTGTAGCCACGACTGCTCATGATCTCGTAGAAACCAAGGTCGCTGGCAATAGCGCGATGGCGGGCAGCAGGTGCGCCGGTAAACCAGCGCTGTTGCTGCGCCTGCGTGGCGCTGGCGGCCTTGGGTAGCCATTTTTCCTGGCCGAGCATGAAGGCTGCGTGATTGCGTGGAAACTTTGCCGGAGCACCGCAATTGGTGAGCATGGCAGCGGTCAGGTCCACCACGTCGCGTACGAAATGGCGGACCTCCAGTTGCACCCTGCCTGAACCGACATAGCTGAATTGCAGCGCTGCATCGCCATCGCGGGCGAAATGGGCGCAATGCGGGCAGGTATAGCTGAC
>JAGREF010000129.1 GCA_020446665.1 Sphingomonadaceae bacterium | reverse complement strand
TCAATATCCATCACAGCTTCCTGCCCGGCTTCAAGGGTGCCAAACCCTATCATCAGGCCTATGCCCGCGGGGTGAAGATGATCGGGGCGACCAGCCACTATGTGACGGCCGATCTCGATGAAGGGCCGATCATCGCGCAGGATGTGGAAGGTGTAAGCCACCGCGAAGCAGCGGACGAGCTGGTTGCCAGGGGCCGCGATGTCGAACGCCGCGTGCTGGCAAAGGCGGTGAAGGCACATCTGGAAGACCGGGTTTTCCTGAACGGCGAACGGACCGTCGTGTTCGCGAGCTGACCCGATGGCGCAGATTATCGACGGACGTGCGGTTGCTCGCCAGCTGGACGAGGAAACTGCACTGGGCGTGGCACAGATCATCGCCCGCACCGGCCGTGCACCGGGGCTGGCAGTCGTGCTGGTCGGCAATGATCCGGCCAGCGAGGTCTATGTCGCGCATAAGATCAAGGCCTGCGCCCGCGTCGGCATTGAAAGCCACGAACATCGCCTGCCGGCTGAGACCAGCCAGGATGCGCTGCTGACGCTGATCGCGCGGCTCAATGCCGATCCGACCGTGCATGGCATTCTGGTGCAGGTACCGTTGCCTGAACATATCGATGCCGGCGCGGTGCTGGGCGCGATTGATCCGGGCAAGGATGTGGACGGGTTCCACCCGGTCAATGTCGGTCGCCTGTCCACCGGCACCGGGGGGCTGGTGCCCTGCACACCGCTGGGCGTGATGAAACTGCTCGACACTGTGATCGATGATCTCACCGGCATGAACGCAGTCGTGATCGGCAAGTCCAACATCGTGGGCAAGCCCATAGCCATGCTGCTGCTGGAGCGCGAGGCGACTGTTACTGTGACGCATATCGAAACACGCGGCCTGCCTGATATTGCCCGTCAGGCCGATATCATCATCGCCGCTGCCGGTGCACCGCGACTGGTCAAGGGTTTCTGGGTCAAGGAAGGGGCGGTGCTGATCGATGTCGGCATCACCCGCGTCGCTAGCGAAAGCGGCGGGAAAGACCGGCTGGTGGGCGATATCGCCTTTGACGAAGTCCAGCATGCCCGCGCGGTTACACCTGTCCCCGGCGGGGTAGGCCCGATGACCATCGCCTGCCTGCTTAGCAATACAGTGAAAGCAGCCTCTATCGCTACGGCATAAGGTCTGGCATTCTTTTCGCCAATCGCTTACACTGATGTAAGTAAATAGTGGCGAGGGGAATCCGGATGGCAAGCACACTGCCGCATGTCGATATGGCAATCATTGGCGCAGGCATCTCTGGCATCGGGATGGCGGCCCATCTCGAAATGGCCTGTCCGGGCAAGAGCTATGCGATGTTTGACCGGCGCGAAAAGCTGGGCGGGACATGGGATCTGTTCCGTTATCCCGGCATCCGGTCTGACAGCGACATGCATACGCTGGGTTTCAAATTCGAACCGTGGGTGCATGAACGCTCCATCGCCGATGGCAGTTCAATCCTCGACTATCTCAACAAGATCGTGGACGAACGCGGAATCCGTCCGAATATCCAGCTGGGCACCACGGTCATTTCCGCCGATTTCCGGACCGCAGAGGGCCACTGGCATATCGTGACCGAAAGCGCTGAGGGGCGCCGCGAACAGACGGCAGGCTTCCTCTATCTCGGCGCTGGCTATTACGATTACGATGAACCCTATGATGCGGAATTTGCCGGACGCGAGGATTTCAAGGGGCAGATCGTCCATCCGCAATTCTGGCCGCAGGACCTGGACTATGCTGGCAAGAAAGTCGTCGTGATCGGGTCAGGGGCGACAGCCGTCACCGTGGTTCCCGCAGTGGCCAGGAAGGCCGCCCATGTCACCATGCTACAGCGCACGCCCACCTGGATGATCGCACGCCCGGGGGCAGACTGGCTGGCCAATTTCCTGCGCAAGATACTGCCGGAAGAAACGGCTTACAAGCTGACCCGCAAGAAGAATATCTGGTTCCAGCGCATGCTGTTCCAGCGCGCCCGCAACAAGCCTGAGCAGGTCTCCAGATTGCTGACGAAGCAGAACCGCAAACTGCTCGGCAGCGCCTATACGGAAAAGGATTTCCTCCCGCCCTACAACCCCTGGGAACAGCGCCTGTGTCTGGTCCCGGACGAAGATTTCTTCACCAGCGTGCGCGAAGGCAGGGCCTCGGTCGTCACTGACCATATTGACCGCTTTGACGCCACCGGTATCCGCCTGAAATCGGGTGAGCATCTTGATGCCGATATTATCGTCACTGCCACCGGCCTGGCGCTGAATTTTGGCGGCAAGGTCGCCTATTCCATCGATGGCAAGGAAATGGATAAGACGCAGCACTGGTTCTATCGCGGCTGCATGTTCTCCAACGTGCCCAATTTCGCCATGACCTTTGGTTATCTCAATGCCAGCTGGACATTGCGAGTGGATAATAACGCCGAATATCTGTGCCGGGTGATGCAGCTGATGGATCGTAAGGGCGTGGATATTGTCTATCCCTATCTGCCGGACAATCATGACCTGGAAGAAGATGATCTGTTCGATTTCTCCTCCGGCTATCTCCAGCGCGGCAAGCATCTGGTGCCCAAAAGCGCGGCCAGCCTGCCCTGGCGGCTTAACCAGAATTACGCCGAAGATTGCCGCGATTTCGAGGAACGGCCGGTTGAAGATGGCATTTTGCGCTTCGAAAAGGCACATGGAGCAGAGCAATTGCAGGCTGCGGAGTAGCGCACCCCAAACAAATCGCCTATCGGACCACCATGTCTGATCCGAACCGCATCTGGACCGCAGGCCTCGTCATTATCGGTGACGAGATCCTGTCTGGCCGCACCCATGACAAGAATATTCCGCAGGTGGCCAGCTGGCTGCAAGTGCAAGGCATTCGTCTGGCTGAAGTGCGCGTGGTGCCCGATGTGCAGGAACGGATCGTGGAAGCGGTGAACGAATTGCGCGCGCGCAATGATTATCTCTTCACCACTGGCGGGATCGGCCCGACCCATGATGACATTACTGTGGATGCCATTGCCGCCGCCTTGGGCGTGGACGTAGAAATCCACCCCGAAGCCCATGCCATTCTGGAAGCCTATTATGCGGATAAGGGCGGATTGAATGAAGGGCGCCTGCGCATGGCCCGCGCTCCGGCCGGGGCAACGCTGATCCCCAATCGCCGCTCTGGCGCGCCCGGTTTGCGGGTGGAGAACCTGTTCATCATGGCCGGCGTCCCTTCCATCACTGCGGGAATGCTTGATGCCCTCACTGGCCAGCTGGAAGGCGGCGCGCCGCTAATCAGCGAAACCGTGGGCGGTTTCATCCCCGAAAGCGAAGTTGCATCGCTGCTGCGCGACGTGGAGAAAGCCCATGAAAATTGCCAGATCGGCAGCTACCCCTTTTTCCGCGAAGGCAGGGTTGGCGCGAATTTCGTGATCCGCAGCACGGATGCGGATGCGCTTGCCAGCTGCATGCGCAAACTGTGTGAAGGGCTCAGCGACTTGGGCTATGATTTCACGCCCGGCGGGATTTGATCGCAAACGCTATCTTAACCACTTTCCCCTAAGCCTTTTGTTCCAGAATTGAACAATTGGGGAATTGGTGCAGCCTCCCGCATGCGGGCTGCTAAAACATATCCGGCTATGACAGCGGTCTACATCACCATTGATACGGAATATTCGCACTCGCTGGCTTCGCGCAAGCGCCCGGTGAGTCGTGCGGAAAATTTCGCCCGCTCGATCTCCTGCGTTACGCCTGATGGGCCCGCCGGGGTTGAGTTCAAGCTTGGCATGTTCAATCGCCATGGTCTGAAGGGCGTGTTCTTTGTCGATCCGATGCCCGCGCTTCTTTATGGCGTGGAAGCGATCACTGATGTGGTACGGCCAATCCTTGAGCATGGTCATGATGTGCAGTTGCACCTGCACACGGAATGGCTTGATCAGGCTGGCCCCCGTAATCCGCTGGGAACCCGCACGGGCCGCAATATGCGCGATTTCACCTTCGAAGAACAATGCGTGCTGATCGACTATGCAAAGCATACGCTGATGGCCGCGGGCGCGCCCGAACCGGTGGCTTTTCGTGCAGGAAATTACGGCGCAAATGACGATACGCTGCGAGCGCTGGCCGAAATCGGCATTAAATATGACAGCAGCCATTGCCCCGGCATAGCCAATAGCGAATGCTCCATTTCCCTGTGCGAGAATTATCGCCGCCCTTATGAGCATTGCGGCGTTATCGAAGTTCCCATCGGCTGCATCGAAGAGCTTGGCGGCGGGCTGCGCCATGCTCAGATTACAGCTCTGTCGGCATGGGAAATGATTGCCGCACTAAAACATGCGCGCGAAGAGAACATCGCCAATTTCACCTTCGTCTCGCACAGTTTCGAATTGCTGTGCCGCAAGCGCGAACGGGTGAACAAGCTGGTCCGCCGCCGGTTTGACAAGCTCTGCGCCGGTATCGAAGCCATGGATGGGGTTTACACTGCCACCTATGCAGACAACCCGCCCGTTGCGATCATTGCCGAGGAACCGCGCCCGGTTCTGCCGGTCAATGAATTGCGCGCCGGATTGCGCATGGCGGAACAGGTCGTCGTCAACACTCTCTACGGCGCATGATCTCCCACTGATTACCCATTTGAATTCGGCAGCTTCTGTGCAATCCCTGTTACAGGGAGCAGGGCATGAGCTTTTTCTGGGTGCTGTTGGCAGGTGGGATGATCTTTGCGTTGTGGCGCAAGGTCGAAGCCTTGCAGCGCGATCTCTGGGAAATTTCCGGCCAATTGCAGGTCCTGCGCGACCAGCACCGGCAGGCAGAGCCGGACAGGTCGCAGGATGATGCGGTACCCATGCCCGCCCAGCGCATTGCCGAGCCAGAGCCCGAGACCACCCAGCCCGCAGACTTGCCTGCCAGCCCGGCAGAGCCGACAATCGAGCCCGCTCCGGCAAGCGAACCAGAAGCGGAACCTGTGCCAGAGGCGGAACTTGCCTATTCACACGCAGAACCCAGCCTCTCCGCACGGATAAAGCCGCCGCGCTTCAGCTTCGATTTCGAGGATATTTTCGGACGCCGCCTGCCCATTTGGGGTGGCGGGATCGCGCTGGCCATCGCGGGCATTTTCCTTGTCCGCTATTCGATCGAACAAGGCCTCGTCACGCCGCTGGTGCGGGTTATCATGAGCTTTCTGTTCGGCTTTGGCCTGCTGGCCGGAGCAGAGGCTGCCTTCCGGTTTGAAGACCGGGTGAAAGACCCGCGCGTGCGGCAGGCGCTGGCCGGAGCAGGCCTCGCCACCTTGTTCGGCGCTTTCTATCTTGCCGGGACGCAATATGGGCTGATCGGTGCTGGCAGCGCCTTTATCGGGCTGGCGGCGGTCACGGCGGGGGCTATCGCCCTGTCTTTCCGCTTTGGCCTGCCCTGCGCGATCCTTGGGCTGGTGGGCGGCTTTGCCGCGCCCATGCTGGTGGAAAGCAGCAATCCCAATGTTCCGCTGCTGGCGCTTTATCTGGCGCTGGTGACAGGCGGCCTCGCCTATGCCGGGCGGGCGCAGCAGCGGCCATGGCTGGGCTATGCCGCGCTGGCAGGCGGCTTGCTGTGGGGCTTCCTGCTGCTCTTTGCAGGCACCGGCTGGACCAGCGAGATCCTGGCGGTCGGTGGCTATCTGGTGGTGATCGGCACAGTCCTGCCTGCTTTCCTCCACGCCGATAAGGGCCCGAGCATTCCGCGCCTGCTGGCAGGCGGCATGGCGACCATCCAGATGGCGGGGCTGATCGGCACAGCCGGGGATAGCCTGCTGACCTGGGGGCTCTATCTGCTACTCGGCGCGGCGCTCGCTTTCTTCGGCTGGCGCGATGTGCGGTTGCGGGTTGGCTGCAGCATCGCCGCCGGGATCGCGCTGGTGCTACTTGTCTTTTGGACCGATCCGGGCACAGGTGACTTCACGCTGGTGGCAACAGGGATCGCGGCGATCTTTGCCGCTGTCCCGCTTGCCCAAGTGTGGCGCGGCCATGCACGACTGGCGGAACTGGCGCAATTGGCGCTGGTGCCGCTGGCGCTGGGGGCGATTGCCTATCTCCATTATGGCAGCTGGAAGGATAATGCTGAAACCGGGCTGGCGCTTGGCTTCGTCGCGCTCGCCGCGCTGCCCGCTATCGGAGCATGGCTGGAATGGCGCGGGTCAGACCGTGGAGACAGCGATACGGGCCTCGCCGGGCTGATTGCCAGCGCCGCGATGCTGGCGTGGTGGGCCATGCTCGCGGTCACCGATGGGTGGAGTACCCCACTGGGAACGGCCGCCCTCGCACTGGCAGTCTGGGAACTGGCCCGTCGGCGCGGGAGCATGGCAATCACGGTGCTTGCCTGGATGGGAGCCGGCCTGACTGTGCTGAGCCTGATTGCCACTGGTGGCTTCTTCGACGAACTGGAGCAATTGGGCAGCGACACTTCTACTGTCGCTCTCACCCGCGCTCTGCCGCGCTGGCTGGCCGCTGCCCTGCCCTTCCTCGCCCTTGCGTGGAGCGGCAAGTCCGCCCCGGCGCGCCATGTGGCCGAAGGTTTCGCCGCGATTCTGCTATACGGGCTGGCCGCACAAATATTGCCGGCCGATGCTCTGGCATGGGCGGCTGCTCTGGCTGCCCTCGCGCTGGGCTGGTTCGCGCCGGAGCGTGCGGGCGGCTGGGCGGCATGGCTTGGCATCGCCCTGATCTGGGCAGTGGAGCCGCTGGGCGAATGGTATTTCACCGGCCTTATGAGCCTGATCGGCGAACCCGTGCTGGCCAAGGATGTCGTCGTGCCGCGTGACGTGCTGTTGCAGCTTGCGCCCTTCATGCTGGGCAGTCTCGCGCTGGGCTGGCGGATTGGCATCACAAGGCCGCCCTTGCGCGTCCCCGCCTTCATCGCAGGCGGGCTGGTTGCGATTGTGGCGCTGCACAGCCTGTGGAAGCTGGTGTTCCATATTGATGGCATGCCGCGTTTCGAATTGCTGGGCATGGGTGAACGGAGCGTGTGGGAGGCCTTGCTGCTGGGCGGGGCCTTCGCTCTGTTCCATGTCGCGAAAGACCGGAGCCTGCGGCTGGCTGGCTGGGGCCTGCTGGCTGCGTCCTTGCTCCATTTCGGCTGGTACACGCTGTTCCTCCATAACCCGCTATGGGACTGGCAGCGGGTCGGCCCGGCCCCTATCGCCAATTGGCTGCTGCTTGCCTATGGCACCGCCTGCGCGGCGCTGGTTCTGGCGCGGCGGCAGATGGCGGACGCATGGACGCAGATCAAACCCGTGATCGACATCCTGTTGATGGCGCTGATTTCGCTCTTCGCCCTGTCCGGCCTCCGCCATGGCTTTGCCGGTTCGCTGATGGCGGATGACTCGCTTGGCCCGACCGAGGATCTGTTGCGCTCGGTCCTCGCCATAGCGCTGGCAATCGGTTTCCTCCTGTGGGGTGCGCGGATGCAGAGCAGGACCTGGCGGATTGGTTCACTGGTGCTGATGTTGCTGGCCGTGTTCAAGGTCTTCCTGATCGACACAGCCGGGCTGGAAGGGCTGCTGCGCATTGCCAGCTTCATGGCGCTGGGTTTCAGCCTGATCGGGATTGGCTGGTTCTATTCCCGCCAGCTATCGGGACCGAAAGAACCAGCGACGGATCAGTAACGGTCAATGCTCATCGTGTGATAATCGACCGCGCGCAGGCGGCGACGCAGGAGCGCATGGATTTCTTCCATGAACGCGCCAAGGTCAGCCACCATGCAGTTTATCCGCAGCACATTACGCTCAGGCTCAGCGCCTTCATCAGCGACCGCAGGCGGAGGTGCCATTTCCACCCCCACACCGGTAATCCGCTCATCTTCCAGCAGCAGATCCCGCACCCGTTCCAGCGCCTCTTCCCCCACGGCCAGTCTGATGGTGAAATGCTGCTCTGACACCGGATCCGCCGCGGCCTCCTCTGTTTCGGCTGCATCAGCCAGAACCGCATCCTCTTCGCTCAGCGCTTCCTCAGCCGGAATGTCTTCCGCTGCAGCTACTTCCGCAGGAGCATCCGCTGATTGCGATTTCTTGCCGCCAATCACCTTCAGCAAGCTGCCGAACAGCGAACGCTTGGGCTGGTCATCAGACAT